>CAXTSL010000036.1:0-16919 GCA_964246975.1 uncultured Sphingomonadaceae bacterium | reverse complement strand
GGCTGGTGGGCGGATGCCTATGCCGCCGCGCAAGGCGACCGCATCGGCTCGCGGACCTGGTGGCGCGGGTTGACGACGCTCGGCGCGCTCGCCGCGGCGATGCTTGCGGGGGGCGTAAACCTGACGCGGCTACCGGTTCCCGTGCGCGCGCCGCTGACGCCCGCGCAGGCCGAGGACGCGCGCCCCGATACTTTTGCGCCGCTCGCACTGGGCGCGACGACGGGCCGTTTCACCGCACCGGGCCGCGCGGTCGAAGCGCTCGCCGAAGCCCCCGAGCGCCCGCGCGTCGAATTGACCGCGCCGTTTCGCCGCACCGACAGCCTCGAAGGCGCGCTGCGCCGGGCGGGCGTCGGCACCGACGACGCCAACCTCGTGGCGCGCATGGTCGGTTCGCAGGTGCGCCTCGATCGCATCCTGACCGACACGGGCCTCGATCTCGTCCTCGGACGCCGCGAGTCGAAGCGCGTGGCGCGCCCGCTCGACGCCCTCGCCTTCCGTGCCGCGTTCGACCTGCGCCTCGAAGTCGCGCGCGGCGCCGATGGCGCGCTGGCGTTGAGACGCGTGCCGATCGCCGTCGACGATACGCCGCTGCGCATTTCGGGCAGCGTCGGTCGCAGCCTCGCCGCATCGGCGCGCGCCGCCGGCGTCCCCGCGCGCCTCGCCGCCGAGGCAATCCAGCAGCTCGGCTATGCCGTCGACTTCCAGCACGGCGTCGGTCGCCGCGACCGTTTCGACCTTGTCGTCGAGCATCGCCGCGCCGCGACCGGCGAGACCGAGACCGGGGGGCTTCTCTACGCCGCCCTCGGCAACACCGAGCTGATGCGCTGGACCTATGGCGGCAAGCCGATGTTCTTCCGCGCCAGCGGCGAGAGCGCGCGCAAGGGCCTGATGCGGACGCCGGTCGACGGCGCGCGCATGACGAGCGAGTTCGGCATGCGCTTCCATCCGCTGCTCAACTATTCGCGCCTGCACCAAGGCGTCGATTTCGGCGTGCCGAGCGGCTCGCCGATCATGGCGGCGGCGGGCGGCACGATCGGCTTCGCGGGCTGGCACGGCGGCCATGGCAACTATGTCATGGTCAAGCACAACGGCACGCTCAGCACGGCCTACGCCCATCTGTCGAAGTTCGCGGTCAGGAACGGCCAGACGGTGGCGCAGGGTCAGGTCATCGGCTGGTCAGGGTCGACCGGGCTGTCGACGGGACCGCACCTCCACTACGAGGTCTGGCTCAAGGGCGCGCCGGTCAACCCGATGACGCTCAAGTTCCTCGGCGGCACGCAACTCGGCGGTGCCGAACTGGCGCGCTTCAAGGCCGAGATGGCGCGGCTGCGGACCCTGCGCGCCGCAGGCGCGATGAAGGCGGGCGACGAAGTGGCGGACGCGGCGGCCGTCAGGGCGCGGGGCTGATTTCGTCGCTACTGGCGAATGTGCAGGACGCAGATCAGCGTGAACAATCGCCGGGCGGTGTCGTGGTCGACCTCGGCGCGCGCCGCGAGGCGCTCGATCAGCAGTTCGGCGGCGTCGTTGTGGATGGCGCGGCGGGCCATGTCGACGGTTTCGATCTGCTGCGCGGTCGCGGCGCGGATGGCTTTGTAATAGCTGTCGCAGATCGCGAAATAGTCGCGGACTATGCGACGAAACGGCGACAGCGGCAACACGAAGGCCTCGAGCTCGCGGTCGTCGCCGGTCGACAACGCAACCGTCAGCCGTCCCTCCTCGACGCCCATGACAAGCTTGTACGGCCCCGCATAGCCATCGGGGTAATCGGTCAGCGGGCGGAAGCTGTTGGCTTCGAGCAGGTCGAAGATCGCGACGCGGCGCTCCTGCTCGACATCGGCGTTGCGCCACAGGATGGTGCGCTCGTCGAGGCGCACATCGACGATGCGATGGTCGGTCATGGCGCGTTGGGGTAGCTGTTGACCAGCGCCCCCATCGCATCGCGCACCGGATCGAGGACGTCGTCCTGCGTCTTGCCCAGCCGCACGACGACGAGGCGTTTCGACGGCACGACCATGACGTATTGGCCGAGATGGCCGATCGCCGAGAACAGGTCGGCAGGACCGGACTTTGGAAACAAGGCCACCGACTTTTGCGGCGCGCGGACTCGGTTGAGCCAGAAATGCGTGCTGTAACCCGGGTCGGCGGGCGACGGTGTGCGGACGAGCGCGACCCAGGCGGCGGGCACGATTTGTCGGCCGCCCGCCCTGCCGTTGTCGAGGTAGAGCTGCCCGAAGTTTGCCCAGTCGCGCGCCGTCGCATGGCAGAAGCTGCCGCCGATCATCGTTCCCGCCGCGTCGAAGTCGCAGATCAGGCTGGGCATGACGGGATCGACAAGGTTGGCCTTGAGGTACGCGCGCATCGCCGCACGGCGCTCGGTCGGGGTGCGCGCGGCGGGCGCGATGGCGCGCACCGCGATGTCCGACAGGATGACGCTGGTCAGCGACGAATAGCGGAATTTGCGGCCTGGCGGGTCGGCGAGCGGACGGCTTTCGGCAAAGGCGGCGGCGTCGCCCGCCTGATCGGCGAACAGCGCGCGGTTGGTGTCCGAATCCTGCACGGCGGGTTCGCCGAGCTCATCGTGGCGCAACCCCGACGCCATGTTGAGCAGCTGGCGCAGCGTGATCCGGCCGCGCGGGTCCTTCGGGTCGGTGTGCCACGCCGCGACCGGCGCGGGGGCGTCGAGGGCAAGCGTTCCCGCGCCGACGAGTTGGCCGATCAGTGTCGCCGTCACCGACTTCGACATCGACCAGCCGATCAGGCGGTTCGCCGGGCCATAGCCCTTGCCATAATTTTCGGCGACGACCCGCCCGTCCTGAATGACGATGACGGCGCGCGTTTCGGCGAGCCTGGGGTCGTCGAAGAAGCGCGCGATTTCGGGCTTCGGCGCGGGCGATTGTGCCGAGACGGCCGCCGGCGTCGTCAGCACCCCGAGCGCGACGACGAACAGGCTTGATCGCACGCCGCGCATCGCGTCTTCTCCCCCCTTAGGTTGCCGGGCAACGTAGAGGGGAGGCGTCGGTGAACGCAAGGCTCAGGTGGTTGCTGCTGATCGCCGTGCTGGTCGTTTTCGCGGGCGGCTATCTCGCGATCAAGGGCGGCGCTCAGGGCAAGCGGGCGTATCTCGCGAGCGGCTACGTCGCCCACGTCGTCTGCTCGTGCCGCTATGCCGGGGGCCGCGACATGAAGTCGTGCGCGACGGATTTCGAGCCGGGCATGGAGATCGTCCGCATGTCCGACGATACGGCAGCGAGGCGCGTTACCGCCTCGGTTCCGCTGCTGGCGTCACGCTCGGCGCGATTTACACCCGAATACGGGTGCGTGTTCGACGATTGAGTCGGGCTCCCTCCAGGCTCGCGGCGCTGGGGAAAGCGGAGTAACTCAAACGTTGAAGCGGAAATTGAGCACGTCGCCGTCCGCGACGACATAGTCCTTGCCCTCAGACCGGAATTTGCCCGCGTCGCGTGCGCCCGCCTCGCCATTGCACCCGACATAGTCGGCGTAGGCGATGGTTTCGGCGCGGATAAAGCCCTTTTCGAAGTCGCTGTGGATCGCGCCTGCCGCCTGCGGGGCCTTCGAACCGGCGGGCACCGTCCAGGCGCGCGTTTCCTTGGGGCCGACGGTGAAATAGGTCAGCAGGCCGAGCAGGTCGTAGCCGGCGCGCACGACGCGCGCGAGGCCGGTCTCGGTGAGGCCCAGTTCGGCGAGAAAGTCGGGCCGGTCGGCGGGGTCCATCTGCGCGATCTCGGATTCGATCGCGGCGCTGATGACCACCGAACGCGCGCCCTCGCGTGCCGCGCGCTCGGCGACGGCACGGCCCAGCGCGTTGCCTTGCGCCGCATCGGCCTCGGCGACGTTGCAGACGTAGAGCACGGGCTTGGCGGTAAGCAGTTGCGCGGCGTGGAGCGCCTTCGCCTCCTCCTCGTCGGACGCGACAGCAAGGCGTGCAGGCTTGCCGTCGCGCAGCAGGTCGAGTGCGCGGCCCAACACGGCTGCCGCGACCTTCGCCTCCTTGTCGCCCTGCATCCCCTTCTTGGCGAGCGCGGGGACGCGCTTCTCGAGCGATTCGAGGTCGCTGAGCATCAATTCGGTCTCGACCGTCTCGGCGTCGGACAGCGGGTCGATGCGGCCCTCGACGTGGGTCACGTCGTCGTCCTCGAAGCAGCGCAGGACGTGGACGACCGCGTCGACCTCGCGGATGTTGCCGAGGAACTGGTTGCCCAGCCCCTCGCCCTTCGACGCGCCGCGCACCAGACCCGCGATATCGACGAAGCCGAGCTGCGTTTCGACGATCTTCGCAGAATGCCCGATCTTTGCCAGCACACCGAGGCGCGGGTCGGGGACGGGGACGTTGCCGACGTTGGGCTCGATCGTGCAGAACGGATAGTTCGCCGCCGCCGCGCTGGCGGTCTCGGTCAGCGCGTTGAAGAGGGTCGACTTGCCGACATTGGGCAGGCCGACGATACCGCATCTAAATCCCATGCGCGCCCCTGTAGCGCCGGAGCGCGCACCTGCCTATAGTGCTGGTATGGCGACGGCCTATCATCTTGCTGAATCAGGAGCGTCGGCCGCTCCGGCACGCGAACACGTCGCCGCTCGCTTCACGGCCGAAGACTTTTTGCGGATGGACGCGCTCGGCGCGTTCGATGGTCGCCGTGTCGAACTCGCTGACGGTATCATCGTGGAGGAACCTCTGATCGGATTTCTGCACGGGCAGCTTCAAGCCTTGCTGATGTACTATCTCTGTTCGGCGGTTGATCGTTCGGTGCGCGCTGTCGGATCGCTTTCGGTACGCGTCTCGAATTGGACCATACGCGATTTCGACGTCGGAATTACCAAACCCGATCTTGGTACAGTCTCGGCGGTCGCCCCCGCCGATGTCATTCTTGCCGTTGAAATCTCGGTGAGCACCTTGCAGGTCGATCTGCACACCAAGTCGGTCGAATATGCGGCGTGCGGAATCCCGACCTATTGGGTGGTCGACGCGAACGCACAGCAGGTACACGTCATGCGCGGTCCCGGCCCCGCAGGCTATGCCGTTCGCGAGATCGTGCGCTTCGCCGATCCGCTTCGCGTGCCGGGTTTTGGAACCGTCACGATCGGCGATCCGGACGCCTGACCCTTTACGGCCAATTGGGCTTCTGAGCCATCCTGCTTCTCGGGCTCGGGTTCGAAATTAGTTGATTATCGGTCGCTCACCCGCAACGCCACCTCGTTCATGAACCGCGCATCGTCGCCCGCTACCAGCCACGGCAGTTCCGCCGCGACCGCCCCGAGCATGTCCGCCAGCCAGTCGTGGTCGGCCTTCGCGAAATTGCCCAGCACATGGCCCGTCACCCGGTCCTTGTGCCCCGGATGGCCGATGCCGAGGCGGACGCGCCGGTACTCCGGCCCGATATGCGCGTCGAGCGAGCGGATGCCGTTGTGGCCCGCCGCACCGCCGCCGGTCTTGACGCGTACCTTGCCCGGGGCGAGGTCGAGTTCGTCGTAGAACACCGTCAGCGCATCGGTTCCGAGCTTGAAGAAGCGCAGCGCCTCGCCGACCGAGCGTCCGCTGTCGTTCATGTACGTCGCGGGCTTGAGCAGCAGCAGCTTCTCGCCCGCGACGACGCCCTCCGACACGAGGCCTTGGAAGCGCACCCGCCACTTGTCGAAGGGCCACGCGGCGTGGACCGCGTCGGCGGCCATGAAGCCGATATTATGGCGGTGCAGCGCGTGCGTCGCGCCGGGGTTGCCGAGGCCGGCGAAGATTTGCACTCCACCGGCCCCGGCGCGTCAGCGTCAGGCGGTCGCCGCGGCGGCGGCCTCGTCGGCATCGGCCTCGGCGCTGCGCAGCGCCGACGGCGCGACCACCGTCGCGATGGTGAAGTCGCGGTCGGTGATCACCGGCGTCACCCCGGCGGGCAAAGTAATTGCCGAGATGTGGATCGAATCGCCCAGATCCTTGCCCGCGAGGCTGATCTCGAGCTGATCGGGGATCGCGTCGGACGGGCAGTTCAGCTCGACCTCGTGGCGGACGATGTTGAGCGTGCCGCCGCGCTTGATGCCGGGCGACTTGTCCTCGTCGGTAAAGTGGACGGGCACCGCGACGGCGATCGTGCCGCCTTCGGCCAGTCGCAGGAAGTCGACGTGGATCGGCCGGTCGCTGACGACGTGGAACTGGACATCGCGCGGCAGGGTGCGATGCATCGTGCCGTCGAGATCGAGCTCGACGACCGAGTTCATGAAATGGCCGGTGTGGAGGAGCTTGGTCAGCTCCTTCTCGGGGACGTGGATCGTCACCGGGGTCTGCTTGTTGCCGTAGATCACGGCGGGGACGCGTCCGGTCAGTCGCACGGCACGAGAGGCTCCCTTGCCTGCCCGTTCGCGCACCGCCGCCGCGAGTTGCATCGCTTGGCTCATCTTGGTGCTCCTAGTGTGTTGCCCCGCGCGCCTCCAGGGATGCGGGCGCGGGAGCGGGGCCTATAGGGGAGGCGCGCGCGGGCGGCAAGGCGCGCGCGCAAGCTGTCATAATAGTTAACGACGCCTAAAGATTTCTCTTGCTGTGATGCGACTGGGCGCATACACCGGTCGTTGCGAGAGCGACTCGGTCGGGTGCCGCAAACAGCGGCGTCATCACGGTGTCTCCGATCGCGACGATAGATGCGGGGGCATCGTTACGGGCGCATCGCGTTCGTGGCGGGTCGTCGCCGGGCCAGTCAATCAACAGGGGATTGTTCAGATGAAGACACGTACCAAACTCATGCTTTCGGCGCTCGCGCTGATCGCGTCGACCGCTCCGGCGGCGGCCGCCAACATGGTCGTCAACGGTTCGTTCGACGCCAACGTGACCGCCACCAAGATCGGCTTTCAGGGCAATGTCACCGGCTGGAGCGGCGGCGGCGGCCTGACCTTTCTGACACCCCCCGGCACCGCCGACGACGGCAGCTATCTGTCGGTCTACGCCGGTTTCCCGGCGACCAGCCCCGACGGCGGCAACTTCGTGCTGGCCGATGGCGATCCGTCCTATGCCGGCGCGTTCTCGCAGACCATCTCGGGCCTGACCATCGGCGCGAAGTATGTGCTCAACTTCTATCAGGCGGCGGGTCAGCAGGCGGGCTTTGGCGGGCCGACGACCGAGCGCTGGTCGGTCGATTTTGGTGCAGAGAACTTCCAGTCGTCGCTGTTCTCGCTGGCACAGGGCGCGTTCGGCGCGTGGCAGGCGCAATCGCACACGTTCACCGCGACCGCGACTTCGCAGGTGCTGACCTTCCTCGCGAGCGGCACCCCGGGCGGCGCGCCGCCGATCTCGTTCCTCGACGGTGTCAGCCTCGAGGCCGCGGTCCCCGAGCCCGCAACCTGGGCATTGATGCTCGGCGGCTTCGGCCTCGTCGGCAGCGCCATGCGCCGCCGCTCGACGGCGACCGTCGCGGCCTGACCCCCAGGGTCGAGCCGAACGCAGGCGGCGGCGCGAGGCCCCTCGCGCCGCCGTTCGCCTGTCCGGGCGAGACTGTCCGGGCGAGGCTGTCCGGGCAACTGCCTGTCAGGGCAGCCGCTCGACCTTGAGGCCCTTCGCCGCCAGCAGGGCCTGCACCGAATCGCTGCCTGCCAGATGCGCCGCACCGACCGCGACGAAGACCTTGCCGGGCTGCGCCAGCCGCGCCGCGACCCAATCGGCCCAGCGCGCGTTACGCTCGCCGAGCAGCACGCGCGCCAGCCGCGGCGTCGCGCGTAGCGAATCGTTGAAGCCTGAAGCAATCGCGTTGGTATCGCCCGCCGCCCACGCCGCGATCAGCCGGTCGCTGTCGGCGCGCGCCGTCGTCGCGTCGTCGACCGTCGCGTCGAGCAGCGCCCGCTGATCCGTCTCGGGCAGCGTGTCGAAATAGCCGAGCTGCTGCGCCGGGGTTTCGAGCCCCGTCACCGGCTTGCCCGCCGCCCTGGCGCGCGCGGTCAGTGCCGCCTCGACCCCGTCCGCCGCCGCCAGCCCGAGCTTTTCGAGCGTCGCGTCGCCGATGACGATCGCCGCGTACCACGTCTCCTGCCGGTCGAGCGCGTCGATTGCGAGGCCCGTGTCGCGCACCACCCGGTCGAGCGCGCCGCGCCGCGACGGTGCGATGCGCGCGCCGAGCTTGGGCAGCTTCGGCGAATAGGCCATCGCCGCGATGAGCTGGCCCAGCACGCCGCGGTCGTCGGGGATCACCGTCTCCAGCACCAGCGTGTCGGCGGCGTCGACGCGGCGACCGATGCGCGGCGTCAACCACGCGGTCCCCGGCGGCAGCGCGTGCACCGTGCCGAACAGCACGATTTCGGTATCGGCATCGGCGATACGCCACAGCCCCGGCTCGGCGGCGGCGGGCGTCGCCAGCACGAGCAGCGGCGTCAGGGCGACGGTCAGCCTTCGCATCGCGGCGTCATAGCGCGTGCCAGCGGGTCCGGCGAGAGGGGCATGGCGCGTTAACGGTTTCACGATAGACTGGCCCCGGTTTGGCAAGGGTGCCCGATGGCGCGCGGCGGCTACGCTGGCAGGGTGCGGCACGCGCTGGTAGTCGCTGCGCAGCGCAGGCGAGCGCGCAGATCCTCGGGGCCGACCTGCGGCGGGCGCGCCTCGCCGCAATGCCCGGGGCCGCCGCCGACTGGGACGCCCTGCTTATGGTTCTCGACGAAGCGGCGCTGACGCTGCACGGCATCGAACTCAGGGCGCGCGTCGCGTGAGGCGTTCGCCGCAGTCCTACCGCGCCGCCTTCGCCGCCGCGACCTGTGCGCGGACGCTCGCGAGGAGCGCCGGGGCGTCGTAGACGATGCCGTTCGCGATCGTCCAGCGCACCCCGCCGATGCGCGCCTGGCGGTTGGTCGCGGGGTCGAGGCGCTCGGTCTGCGTGCCGTACAGCGTCTTGAGATTGGCCAGCGGATTCTCCGGCATGATGACGAGGTCGGCGATCATGCCGCGCCGCACGAGGCCGAACGGCGGCTCCTGGTGCTTCGGCTCGTACAGCGTCCGCGCCCCGTTGATCGTCGCCGCCTGGATGACCTCGAGCGGTGCGAACCCGGCTTCCTGCAGCATCTCGAGTTCGAGGATATAGGAGAAGCCCCACAGTTGATAGATGAACCCCGGATCGGAGCCCGTCGTGACGCGCCCTCCGATGTTCTTGTAATCGTTGATCAGTCGCATGTAGCGGCCATAGAAATTGCGCCACGTCACCTCGTCGGCGGTCGTCCAGTCGTAGAAATACGAGCCGTGGTTGTCGCGGTTCGAACTGTAGAATTCGAGCATCGCGGGCAGCGTATAGGCGGCGTGCCAGTCGGCGTTGCGGGCGCGCATCAGGTCGCGCGACGCCGAGTAGATGTTGAAGGTCGGGTCGAACACCACGCCCGTCGCCTTCTGTGCCTCCAGATACACCCGCCACTCGGGCCCGCCGGGCTCGTAGATCTGGTCCCAGATGCGCGCGATGCCGCCGAAACGCTTCGCCTCGTCGTTGAAATTATAGTCGGGCGGCGTGTCCTGCACCCGCCGGTCCTTGAGCAGCGCCTCGAAATGCCCGTAGAAATGCGTCACCGTCCCAAGTCCGGCAGCGGCGGCGTCGCGCGCGTTGAACGCCGCGACATTGGGCTGCGACAGATGCGCGACGGTGCCGAGGCCGAGCGTTCTGGCCTCGTCGAGCGCAGCGCGGTCGATGGCGGGAGTCTCGTCGCCGCGGTTGAAGAACTTGATGCCGTCGACCCCCGCCTTCGCCGCCCAGCGCACCCACGCGCGCGCCTTGTCAGGGGTATCGACGCGGCCCTGTGCCCAGCCGCTGCCCAGCGTCTGGTAGACGAACAGGCGCGGCGCGGTGATTGCGCCCGCCGCACTGCGCCGCCGGTCGTCGAGCGCGTGCGCGACGTCGTTGCCGAACAGCGGCACGCCGCGCACCGTCGTGACGCCGTGCGCCAGCCACAGGCGATAGGGGTAGGACGGATCGGGAGACTTCTGCGCGTCGCCGCTGTGGCCGTGCATGTCGACGAACCCCGGCGTCACGAACATGCCGGTTGCGTCGATCTCGCGCGTCGCGCCTTTCGGTTCGCGGTTTGCCTTCATCGCCAGCCCCGGCGTCCCGGCGGGGAGGATGTCGGCGATGCGATTGCCCTGCACGACGATATCGGCGGGGCCGTAGGGCGGGCTGCCGTCGCCCTCGATGACAGTCACGCCGCGAATGACGAGGGTGGGATAAGGGCCTTCGCCCTCGCCGGGAGCGCGCGGCGGGGTGGGGAGCATCGCACCGAGGGCGGGGGCGGCGAACAGCAGCGCGGCGGTCAGGCTTGCAAGACGTTTCACTGTTGGCCCCAATCTTGCGCCGATGTGATCTCCGACACCTATCCTTTGGTGCACCGGCGGTCACGCGCCAGCGAATTACGCAGGAAGAAACCCCAATTCATAGACCGACGGTCGCAACTTGGCACCAAGCGCGGCATAGGCCGACTTGAACGGCGCAAAATCGGCAATCACCGTATCGCCGTTGGCTTCGAGGGCACGGCGGATCTGATACCAGCCTGCATCGGGACGACCGAGCTTGAGAGCGTCGCGGATCTTGCGCGGGAATTGGGTGGCGTGAAAGAGCGTCCACAATTTGCGCCCCTCGTCGAGCACGGCCTGCGCCTCGACCGAGAAAACCAGCGTGGCCATATGGCGGACCATGAAATCGCTCTCGAAGCGCCCCTTCGTGCCAACCGCGCTTTCGGTGAAGGGGATGAAGTGATTGACGAGGCTCCAGTCGCGCTCGCTCCAGCGCAGGCCGTCGGCCCCGGCAGTCAGGTTCTTCCCGTTAAACAACATCCAAACAAGACAGTCAGACGCGAACTCGCATGTGAACGGCTGTGTCGGTTGAAGAAATTGGTCACTATGGTTCAGCCAAGTATGGCCAACAAGCAGGCGTACTGCGAAAACGATTGCCGCTGATTGCAAATTGTCGGGCAATATGAAGAGACCGCCGCCATTGCGGCCGGTAAATATTGATGAAGTTATTAACGTTCCCTGTCCGGCGTTCTGCAAATCATTGTTGCTTGCAAAAAGGTGCCCCAAAGCTCCATTGCAGGATAACTTCATTCGCGGATTTCGTGACGCTGTAAGGGCGTTCGATAGCGGAAGCGCGAGTGTACCGCGCGCCTTAGGCGCAGATATCCAAGCGTTGAGCATCGCCGCAGCGGGTCGGACGATGTATGACTTTTCGCCGATGAGAGCGCCGGACCGATCCAAGGCGTTGGTTAGGATCTCGACGACCTGTGTCTTCTGGCTCTGATCCCACACAAGAAAGCCGATTGGAAAGTTCCCCTTCAGCCCATCGAATGCGCGGCTGTGTACTACAAATCCGTCAAGAAATCTTGCCCGCCAGATACGTCGGAAAAGCTCAAAGTTTGGTGCACTGACGTACTTGAGAGTGCTAAACATTGCAAGTATTGAATTTGGTAATTCTTGCTGGATGCGCACTAGGAACTGCACGAACAGCTCCTTGCTCGCATAGCCTAAATTCATTTCCCGCATAACATTGTTAATACGAGACTTCTCTACACCAATTTTATTAATATCGCCTTTGGTGATCCCCGAACCGCTCTCCGCATAAGGCGGATTGATCAGCACCAGAATCTGCTTCGCGCCCTTCTTGCCCTCGCGCGCATCGGCAATCGCCTCCCGCAACGCCTGCGGCACCTTGTTCGACAGCGCGTAATCGATCTCGCCGAAGTCGGTGACGTCGTCGTTGAGATAGTCATATTGGAATATCTCCGCCCCCGCGAACGCCGGGTTCGATTTCATGATCGTCACGTCGGCGGAATCGAGCGTCGACATGAAGACGTTGCGCAAATTGCTGTGCTTGGCCTCCAGATTGCCGACCCCCGCGCACATGTCCCAGACGATATAGAGGTCCTGCCAATTGTCCCCCAGCGTGGCACGCAACTGGTCATAGGCTTTGTCGACGATGTGCAGCGGCGTGTAATAAGCACCCTTGAACTTCTGTTCGTCGACGGGGAGCAGGCTGTCGCGCCGTTCGAGCAGGTAGTGCCGATGCTTGGTCTCCGGAGGGCGGTGATAGATCGCCCAAAAGTTGCGGTAGCCGCGCTCGTTGGCGAGCTCGTACTCCTCGATGCCAAGCGAGAATACCGGTTTGGCACCGCTGAAGGTTAAACGCGCGCCTGCTGGTCGCTTCATCGCTTCGTTAGTGCCGTCGTGCATGATATCGGCGAAAAATAATACGGCGAAGTCGGCCTCATTTTTTACGCCTAGTTCGCTGCCGACCATATCGACCCAGCGGTCGAATACCTGGCGCAGATTGTCGGGCGTGATCGGGGTGCGGATGATGCGCCGCTCGCGGATCGCGTCCGTCACCGCCTTGACGAACGCCGCCTCGTCGTGCGCGATCGTGTACTCGACTATATGCGCCTGCACATAGGGAGCGATCCGCGCGGCGAGTTCCTTGCCTGCCTGGCTACCCGATTTCGGCCAGACAATGCCCGGGTCGTCGAGCAGCGGCAGCACGCGCTCGGTCGGCATCAGTGCCGCCTTCTCGCGGTCGATGACGGCGAGGAAGGCGGGGATGGCCTCGCCGCGCTTCCTTGCGGCACGGACATAGACGAGCAATTGCCCGAACATCACGATCGACGGGGTCGGCGCGTCCTTGGCCTCGAACCAGACCTCTTCGGTCTGGATGTCGACAAGCCCCTTGAAATAGGATTTAAGTCCGAGCGCCGCGATATAGGCGTCCTTGACGTCCTCCTCGGTTTTCGTGCCTGCCAAGGCCGCCGACAGGTTCATCGATTTCGCTCCCCCCATCGGCAATCACGCCAAAATGGCCACGTTTTGCCTGGCCTTAGCACCCTGCAGGGAACGACGCGACCCAGGCGACTTTCCGTCCCCCGCCTTCCCTTCCCCGCGCACCCCCGCTACCGTCCACGTCGCATGACCCTCCCCGACCTTCTGCTCATCGCCCTCGGCTATCTTCTCGGCTCGATACCCTTCGGGCTGCTGCTGGCGCGCGCCAGCGGGGTCGATCTGCGGCGTATCGGGTCGGGGAGCATCGGCGCGACCAACGTGCTGCGGACAGGCAACAGGGGGCTGGCGGCGGCGACGCTGTTGTTCGATGCCGGCAAGGGGTTCGTCGCGGTGTGGCTCGCGGCGCGCTTCGGCGACGCCCCGTGGCTGCCCGTCGCGTGCGGCACGGCGGCGTTCGTCGGGCATTGCTATCCCGTCTGGCTCGGCTTTCGCGGCGGCAAGGGGGTGGCGACGCTGCTCGGCGTGACGCTGGCGGTGCTGCCCTTCGCGGTGCTGGTGTTCGGCGTCATCTGGCTCGGCATCGCGCTGGCGACGCGCTATTCGTCGCTCGGCGGCATGATCGCGAGCATGGCGGTGCCGGTGACCGCGGCGGCGGCGGGGCAGCGCGACCTGTGGCCCTGGTTCGCGGCCATGGTGCTCGTGCTCCTGTGGAAGCACCGCGAGAACATCGCCCGGCTGCGCGCCGGGACCGAAAGCAAGATCGGCGCGCAGTCTTGACCCCCGCGATCGGCGTCGGCGATGCGGTCGCGCGGCTGCGGCTGATCCGCAGCGAAAACGTCGGGCCGGTGACCTATCGCCAGCTGATTGCGCGGTTCGGCGACGCGGCGAGCGCGCTGCGGGCGCTGCCCGACCTCGCACGGCGCGGCGGCGGCACGGACCCGCGCCTGGCGACCGTCGACGAGGCCGAGCGCGAGCTTGTCAGCCTTGCCGGGTTCGGCGCATCGGCGCTGTTTCTCGGCACGCCCGAATATCCGCTGCTGCTGGCGCAGACCGAGACCGCGCCGCCGGTGCTGAGCGTCAAGGGCGACGTGGCGCTGCTCGAGCGTCCGGCGATCGCCATCGTCGGGGCGCGCAACGCCAGCGCGGCGGCGGTGCGGTTCGCGCGCGGGCTGGCGAGCGATCTTGCCGATGCCGATCTCGTCGTCGTCAGCGGCCTTGCGCGGGGTATCGACGCGGCGGCGCACGAGGGCGCCCTGGCGCGCGGCACGGTGGCGGTGATCGCGGGCGGCATCGACGTGACCTATCCGCCCGACACCGCCACGCTGCAGGCGCGCATCGGTGAGGGCGGACTCGTCGTCGCCGAAATGCCGTTCGCCACGCAGCCGCAGGCGCGCCACTTCCCGCGTCGCAACCGCATCATCGCGGGGCTGTGCGCGGGGACCGTCGTCGTCGAGGGGGCACTCAAATCGGGCTCGCTGATCACCGCGCGGCTGGCGGCGGAGGCGGGGCGCGAGGTCATGGCGATCCCTGGCTCGCCGCTCGACCCGCGCGCGCAGGGTTGCAACCAACTCATCCGCGAGGGCGCGACGCTGGTCCAGACCGCAGCCGACGTGCTGGAGGCGATAAGCGGGTTCGGCGGCGGCATCGGCGGCACCGCCAACGGCAGCTTCCGATCGACGCCCGCGCCGCAGTTCGACTTCGGCACGGCCTCCGAAGCGGACGATGCCGACATCGCGGCGGTCGTCGCGCTGCTGTCGCCGACCCCCGTCGCCATCGACGAACTGGTGCGGCAGAGCGGGCTGGCGAGCGCGACGCTGGCGGCGGTGCTGCTCGACCTCGAACTCGGCGGGCAACTGGTGCGCCACGCGGGCGGGCGGGTGGCCCGGGTCTAGCGGGGGAAGGCGCCTATCCCGATCGGCCCTGCAGCCGGGCGGCATGCCAGCGCAGATGATCCGCGACAAAGCTTGCGACGAAGAAATAGCCGTGGTCGTAGCCGGGCTGGCGGCGCAGCGTCAGCGGAATGGCGGCGGCGGCGCAGGCGGCGGCAAGGCGTTCGGGCTGGAGCTGATCGACGAGCCACGCGTCGGCCTCGCCCTGATCGACGAGGCAGTCGGGCAGCCGCGCGCCGTCCTCGATCAGCGCGACGGCGTCGTGCGCGCGCCACGCGGCGCGGTCGGGGCCGAGGTAGCCCCCAAGCGCCTTTTGCCCCCATGGCACCTCGCTCGGCGCGACGATCGGCGCGAAGGCGGAGACGCTGCGGTAGCGGCCGGGGTGGCGCAGCGCCAGCGTCAGCGCGCCGTGGCCGCCCATCGAATGGCCGGTGATGCCCTGGGCGTGCCTGTCGGCGGGGAAGTTCGCCGCGACGACTTGGGGCAATTCCTCGACGACGTGGCTCTCCATCCGGTAATGCGCCGCCCACGGTGCCTGTGTCGCATCGAGGTAGAAGCCCGCACCAAGGCCGAAGTCATAGGCCTTGTCGGCATCGTCGGGCACGCCGTCGCCGCGTGGGGACGTATCGGGCATGACGAGCATCAGCCCGAGTTCGGCGGCGACGCGCTGCGCCCCCGCCTTCTGCGTCCAGTTGTCCTCGGTGCAGGTCAGCCCGGCGAGGCACCACAGTACGGGGAAAGGCCCGTCGCCCGGCGGCACGAACACCGCGAAGCGCATCGCGGTGCCGGTGGCGGCGCTGGCGATGCGGTAACTGCCTTGGCGACCGCCGAAGCACGCGACTTCGCTGAGCGTCTCCATCAGGGCGTGCCGTCCTTGGCAGTAGCGCGCGCCAGCGCCGGGCGCTCGCCGACGCGTCGCAGCCAGTCGTCGACCTTGTCCCCCGGCGGCAGCGTCTGGCGCGCCCATTGGCCCGCGCTGCCGACGATCAGGTCGACGAGCGTAAACCGGTCGCCCATCAGCCACGGCCCGGCGTCGAGCGCAGTCGCGAGGCGACGGTGCATATTGTCGATCTGCTTCTGCTGCGCCGGAGTTGGCGCGCCGCCGAATATCGCGAACATCGCCGGTTCCATGGTGGCGGCATACCAGACCAGCCACGCCAGATACGGGCCGCGCGCCGGATCGCCGACGGCGGGCGCGAGGTCGCTCGGAAACTTGTCGCCGAGATAGATCGCGAGCGCGACCGTTTCGGTGATCAATACGCCGTCGTCGTCGAGGGCGGGGACCTGCCGGTCGGGATGCGGATTGGCGGGGTCGGGCGCGCCGGTGCCGGTCATTGCGCGGAAGATATCGACCTGCGCGATGGCATAGTCGCAGCCGAGTTCCTCGAGCAGCCAGATCATTCGCGACGAACGGCTTTGCGGCGCGTGGTAAAGCGTCAGCATGGGCGATCTCCTTTCAGAAAACGACGACCGAGCGGATCGATTCGCCACGGTGCATCAGGTCGAAGGCATCGTTGATCCGGTCGAGCGGCAGGGTGTGGGTGATCAGCGGGTCGATGCTGACCTTGCCGTCCATGTACCAATTGACGATCGTCGGCACGTCGGTGCGCCCGCGCGCGCCGCCGAACGCGCTGCCCGTCCAGACACGCCCGGTGACCAGCTGGAAGGGCCGCGTCGCGATTTCCTTGCCGCTCTCGGCGACGCCGATGATGACCGACTTGCCCCAGCCGCGATGGCAGCATTCGAGCGCCGCGCGCATCACCTCGACGTTGCCGGTGCAGTCGAAGCTGTAATCCGCGCCGCCGCCGGTCAGCCCGACGAGATGCGGGACGAGGTCCGGCACGTCACGGCTGTTGACGAAGTGCGTCATGCCGAACTGGCGCGCCATTGTCTCGCGCGCCGGGTTGATGTCGACGCCGACGACGATGCAGGCGCGCGCCATGCGCGCGCCTTGGAGCACGTTGAGGCCGATGCCGCCGAGCCCGAAGACCACGACACTGTCGCCGGGTTTGACGCCCGCCGTCCAGATCGCTGCGCCGACGCCGGTGGTGACGCCGCAGCCGATGTAGCAGATCTTGTCGAACGGCGCGTCGGCGCGGACACGGGCGACGGCGATCTCGGGCATCACGGTGAAGTTCGAGAAGGTCGAGCAGCCCATGTAGTGATGGAGCATCGCGCCCTTGTAGCTGAAACGCGACGTGCCGTCGGGCATGACGCCCTTGCCCTGGGTGGCGCGGATCGCGGTGCACAGGTTGGTCTTGCGGCTGAGGCACGATTTACATTGGCGGCACTCGGGGGTGTAGAGCGGGATGACATGG
>CAXTSL010000035.1:0-27380 GCA_964246975.1 uncultured Sphingomonadaceae bacterium | reverse complement strand
TGCACGGATTTGCAGTCCGCTGCGTCACCACTCCGCCATCGGGCCCCGATGCGAGGGGTGCACATAGCAATGCCGCTTGGCGTCCGCAACCGCGCTCGCTAAAGGCCTAAGCCGCGCTCAAATCGCGCTGCGGTGCGGACTTGCGTCGCGGTGTATTATCGTTATAACTCACTTGGCCACTGACCGGGATCGACGCTTGACCGACTTTGCCACCCTCCGCGCGACGATGGTCGCCAGCCAGTTGCGGACGGTCGGCGTCAACGATCCCCAAGTCGTCGCGGCGATGGCGAGCGTGGCGCGCGAGACCTTCGTTCCCGCCGGTCGCGAAGCGCTCGCTTATGCCGACGCCGCCGTGCCGCTGGGCAACGGGCGGGCGATGGCCGAGCCGCTGGTGACGGGGCTGCTGCTGACGCACGCCCGCATCGGGCGCGACGACCGCGTGCTCGTCATCGGCGCGGGCACGGGGTACAGCGCGGCGGTGATCGCGCGGCTGGCGGGCCGCGTCGTCGCGGTCGAGGTGGACGCCGATCTCGTCGCGCATGCGGCGCGTAGCGGCGTCACCGTCCAGCAGCGCGCGCTGATCGACGGTGCGCCCGACGACGGCCCCTATGACCTGATCTATTTCGACGGTGCCATCGAACAGGTGCCCGACGCGCTCGCCGCGCAGCTCAAGCCCGACGGGCGCGCCGCCGCAGTCGTGCGCGACGCGATGACGCCGGGCCGCGCCACCGTCGGACGCATCGTCGCGGGGCGGATCGTCGGCGACGGTTTCATCGAGGTGCCCGCGCCGCTGCTGCCCGGCTTCGCGCGCATGCCGGAGTTCGTGTTTTGAGTGTTGCTGCGGGGAACCGACCGAGAATGACGGCCAAGATTTCGATGTTCGCGCTGGCGCTGGCGCTGGCGGTGCAGGGCGCGCACGCCGAGACGCTGGCGCAGGCGATCGCCGCCGCTTACGACACCAACCCCGACATCGCCGCGCAGCGCGCCGTGGTCCGGCAGACCGACGAGCTGGTGCCGCAGGCGCTGAGCTTCGGTCGCCCGATCGTCTCGGCGACGGCGCAGGCGCAGCAGAATGCCGTCGATTTCGGCGACAACGGGCGCGTCGAGTCGGTCGGCGTAACGCTCAACCAGTCGCTGTACCGCGGCGGCCGGACGCGCTCGGCAACCAACGCTGCCGACAACCGCATTCTCGCGGCGCGGGCGCGCCTGCGCGCGACCGAGAACACCGTCATCCTCAGCGTCGTCACCGCCTATGCCGACGTGCTGCGCTACGCCGCCGTCGTCGACCTCAACGCCAATCAGGTTCGCGTCCTCGAGCGCGAGCTGCAGGCGAGCAGCGACCGTTTCGAGGTCGGCGACCTGACGCGCACCGATGTCGCGCAGTCGGACGCCCGCCTCGCCAACGCGCGCAGCAATGCCGTTGCGGCGCAGGGTCAGCTCGACTTCGCGCGCCAGGCGTTCGCCCGTGTCGTCGGCCACGCCCCCGAGACACTCGAGCCGCTGCCCGCGCTGCCGGTGCTGCCCGGCACGGCGGGACAGGCGGTGGACCTGACCAACGCCAACAACCCCAATTTGCTCGCGGCGCGCTATGACGAGGCGGCGGCGCGCTACGATGTCAGCACCATCGAGCGCGAGAACCTGCCCTCGGTCGGCATCGGCCCGTCGCTCAACTACCAGCGCTTCCAGGGCGGCGGCGGCGGCGGCAGTTTCGTGCGCCAGGGCGCGTTCTTCAACCAGAGCCTCGGCGTCTCGGCGACGATCCCATTGTACCAGGCCGGCGCGGTCGGCTCGCGCGTCCGTCAGGCGCAGGAGCGGCGCAGCCAGCTCCTCGAAACCATCGGCTCGATCGGGCGTCAGGTCACCGAGCAGGCGACCAATGCGGTGACGCAGGTGGTCACGGCGCGCGCTATCATCAAGGCATCGCAGGTGGCGGTCGATTCGAACGCCCTCGCACTCGAAGGCGTGACGCAGGAGAACCAGGTCGGCACGCGCACCGTACTCGAAGTCCTCAATGCCCAGCAGGAGCTGTTGCAGACGCGCGTCAACCTCGTCACCGCCAAGCGCGACGAATACGTCGGGGCCTATGCCCTGCTCGCCGCCGTCGGTGCGGCGGAAGCGTCGGCGCTCGGCGTGCCGGTGACGCGCTACGACCCCGAGGCCAACGCGACGCGGGTCCGGCACAAGTGGAGCGACTTCGATACCGGCGACAATCCGCCCGCGCTGCCGCTGCCCGACAAGGCGCGTGCCAGCCAGTCCGTGACAATCGCGCCGCGCTGACGCATTATACGCCTTGTCGCGGGGGTCGCGGCAGGCTGGGGCGTTGAGCGGGGAACGATGACCGAACGCGACGCTTCGATGGACGATATCCTTGCGTCGATCCGGGCCGCCGTGACGGGCGATCCGGTCGTCGACGGGCCGTCGGTCGGCGTGCCGCCGCTGGATCGGGCGGCGCTCGACGTTTCGGCCGAATCGGCCCCCGACACGCGCGGGTCCGGCCCATCGTTGGGCATGCCCGCCGGTGCCGATGCGTCGCCCGCGGCGGGCGGCGTGACCGTCGAGGCGCTGGTCCGCGCGACGCTCGAACCGGTGCTGAAGGCGTGGCTCGACGCGCATCTGCCCGAAATCGTCGACCGCGTCGCGCGGGCCGAGATCGCCCGGCTGATCGGGCGCGGCGGCTGATGCCGGGCGCCGTTTCCGCACCGACCGCCGGAGCATGAGCCGCCGACGCCGCCGTCCGCCGCCGGGCACGCCGCGCCCGATGCCGGCGACGTCGATCCACACCATCGTCCGCGAGCGCGCCGACGCGCTGATTGCGGCGTGGCACAGCGACATGCTGCCGACCGTCATCGCGACGCGCGACCTCGCCGGTCTCGCGTGGCTGTCGGGGTCGGGCAGCGCCAGCGTCGAGCGCCTCGATCCGTCGAAGGACAGCGCGATGATCTGGCGACGCGCAACGCCTGCCGCGTCGAGCCTGTGGATCCGCAAGAGCCGCCGCGACTACCGCGAGGCGTATCTGCGTTTTCTCGAGCAGGTCCACGGCCCCAACGACCGCACCGGCTTCAGCCTCTACGAGGTCGATCATTTGTTCGACCACGCCCGCGCCTTCGACGACGCGACGCTGCTGCGCGTCGAGGCGGTGCCGCTACGCGTCAATCGACCGCTCGGCGCGAACCTCGAACGCCATAATTTCCACGCCCACTGGGCGGCGGCGAACCCGCAGGACGCGCGCAAGATGACGTTTTCAGGGGTGCTCAAGCTGGCGGGCTACAGCGCGCCTGCATCGGCCGACGACGGCGCGCAGATCGCGACGGTGCGCGCCGTGCTCGTGGCGAAAGGGTGGACGGGCGACGCGGTCGACGCGGCACTGGCGGGGGTGGTTGGTAAGGCGGCCGCCGGAGAAATGCCATCGGAGGGCTGACCCTCCCGCCTTCCCCCCCGCCGCCCACCCCGCTACACCCCCTCCCCCATGACCATCATCGACAAAACCTTCGACCCTGCCGAGATCGAGGCGCGGTTGTACGCGCACTGGGAAGCCTCGGGCGCGTTCCGCCCGGAGCGGCCCGATGCGCAGCCGTTCACCATCGTCATCCCGCCGCCCAACGTCACGGGCTCGCTGCACATCGGCCACGCGCTCGACAACACGCTGCAGGACGTGCTGATCCGCTATCACCGCCTCAAGGGCCGCGACGCGCTGTGGGTAGTCGGCACCGATCATGCCGGCATCGCGACGCAGATGGTCGTCGAGCGCGCCATCGCCAGCCAGGGCCTCAAGCGCATCGAGATGGGCCGCGAGGCGTTCCTCGCCAACGTCTGGGAATGGAAGGCGACGAGCGGCAGCACGATCACCCGCCAGTTGCGGCGGCTCGGCGCGAGCTGCGACTGGGCGCACGAACGCTTCACGATGGACGAGGGGTTTTCGAAGGCAGTCACCAAGGTCTTCGTCGACCTGCACCGCGAGGGGCTGCTCTACCGCGCCAAGCGGCTGGTCAACTGGGATCCCAAGCTCAAGACCGCAATCAGCGACCTCGAGGTCGAGCCGCGCGAGGTGCAGGGCAGCTTCACCCATATCCGCTATCCGCTCGCCGACGGGTCGGAGTCGCTCGTCGTTGCGACGACGCGCCCCGAGACGATGCTCGGCGATACCGCCGTCGCGGTGAACCCGAAGGACGAACGTTATGCCGCGATGGTCGGCAAGCAGATCGCGCACCCGCTGACCGGCCGACTGATTCCCGTCATCGCCGACAACTGGGCCGATCCCGAACTCGGCAGCGGCGCGGTCAAGATCACCCCGGCGCATGATTTCAACGACTGGCAGGTTTACGAGCGCCACAAGGCGATCGGCTGGATCAACATCCTCGATGCCGAGGCGAACATCGTCGCGGCGCAAGGCGTGCCGGACAAGTATGTCGGCCTGACGCGCGAGGCGGCGCGCGACGCCATCGTCGCCGATCTCGACGCGCTCGGGCTGGTTGTCAGCGTCGAGGCCAAGACCATCCAGATGCCCTACGGCGACCGCTCGGGCGTCGTCATCGAGCCGTGGCTGACCGACCAATGGTACGTCGATGCCGCCACGCTGGCGGGTCCGGCGCTCAACGCGGTGCGCGACGGGCGGACGCAGTTCGTGCCCAGGACGTGGGAGAAGACCTACTTTAACTGGATGGAGAATATCCAGCCGTGGTGCGTGTCGCGGCAGCTGTGGTGGGGGCACCGGATTCCGGCGTGGTATGGGCCTCCCGTGATCACATTGCCGGACGGGACGCGGGTGATCGCATATTTTAACGACGAGCTATTTCGCCGGAAGGCCGACCGGCCCGAAGATAGTTGCTTCTTTGTTGCGCTGAACGAGATCGAAATGATTGAGACTGCCCGACGTTATTATACGTCCGACGCGAATCCGAATCCCGAGATCGTATTGGTTGCCGACCGTACCCAAGCAGAAGCTATCGGCGGCGGAAACACAATTGCATTGTTTCAAGACCCGGACGTCCTCGACACGTGGTTCTCCTCCGCCCTCTGGCCCTTCGGCACGCTCGGCTGGCCCGATGCTGCCGCGCCCGCCGTCATCCCCGCGCAGGCGCGGACCCAGTCCTCTTCAAAAAACTCCGGCGCAGCCGACGACAATTCTTTGCGAAGCGGGCTGGGTCCCCGCCTTCGCGGGGATGACGAAAGAAAAAGCGGCGACGACGAAAGAAAGAGCGGCAACGGCGGAACCATGCTCGCCCGCCACTACCCCGGCGACGTCCTCGTCACCGGCTTCGACATCATCTTCTTCTGGGTCGCCCGCATGATGATGCAGGGCCTGCACTTCATGGGCGAAGTGCCTTTCAGGACAGTCTATTGCCACGGTCTCGTGCGCGATGCGTCGGGCGCGAAGATGTCGAAGTCGAAGGGCAACACCATCGACCCGCTGGTGCTGATCGACAGATACGGGGCCGATGCGCTGCGCTTGACGCTGACAGCGATGGAGACGCAGGGGCGCGACATCAAGCTCGACGAGCGCCGCGTCGAGGGCTACCGCAACTTCGCCACCAAGCTGTGGAACGCCGCGCGCTTCTGCCAGTCGAACGGCATCGGCGCGTCGGCCAGCATCGCGGCCCCGCCCGCGACGCATGCGGTCAACCGCTGGATCGTCGGGGAGGTGGCGAAAACCACCGCCGCGCTCGACGCTGCGATCGCCGCGTTCCGCTTCGACGACTATGCCGAGACCGCGTACCAGTTCGTCTGGAGCCGCTTTTGCGACTGGTATCTCGAACTGACCAAGCCGCTGCTCGCCGAAGGCGCGGACGCCGCCGTCGCCGCCGAGACGCGCGCGGTCGCGGGCTGGGCGCTCGACCAGATCCTCGTGCTGCTTCACCCGGTCATGCCGTTCATCACCGAGGAGCTGTGGCATAAGTTGGGGGACCGGCCCTACGACCTGATCTTGGCGCAGTGGCCAGACTCCCCCCCCCGTCATGCTGGCGAACGCCAGCATCCAGCGTCGGGCGCAACGAGGGAGCAACCGCTCGACCCGGAAGTGGATGCTGGCGTTCGCCAGCATGACGGGACGGGAGAGGAAGACGACCCCGCCGCCGAAATCGACTGGCTGATCGGCCTCGTCTCGGCGATCCGCTCGGCGCGCACCGAGGTCAACGTGCCGCCGGGGGCGAAGCTGATTTTCACCGTCGCCGATGCCGATGCCGCGACGCTGGCCCGGCTCGAGACGCATGCGCCGTCGCTGGCGTGGCTGGCGCGGGTCAGCGCAGGCGCGGCGACCGGCGGCGGCGTTCAGGTCATCCACGGCGGTGCGACCTACACGCTGCCCCTCGAAGGCGTCATCGACCTCGCCGCCGAGCGCGCCCGCCTCGAAAAGAATGCGCTGGCCGCCGAGAAGGACCGCGACGGGCTGGCCGGCCGCCTTGCCTCGCCGGGCTTCGTCGAGCGCGCCAAACCCGAGGCGGTCGACAAGGCGCGCGCCGACATGGCAGCGCGCGGCGCGGAGGCCGAGCGGCTGCGCGCGGCGCTGGAGCGGCTGGGGTAGCGGGGCGCTCTCAGCCCACGGCGGGGCCGAGCCCCTACAGCAGCTTGATCTCGCGCAGCCGCAGCATCAGAAAATCATGCGCGGTGATCGGCGGCGCGGGCGTTCCGCCCGGCAGCGTCTCGATCAGGTAATCGGGGCGGAAGTGCAGGAAATACGGCGTCGAATAGCGCGCCACGCCACGCCGCGCCGCCGCGGGGTTGACGACGCGGTGGGTCGTCGACGGCAGGCGGCCGCCGGTCAGGCGTTGCAACATGTCGCCGATATTGCAGACGACGCTGCCCGGCGGCGCGTCGATGTCGTGCCACGCGCCGCTGCGATCGAGGAGTTGCAGCCCGGCCTCCTCGGCCCCGAGCAGCAGGGTGATGACATTGATATCCTCGTGCGCCCCGGCGCGGATGCCCGGCGCATCGCCCGCCACCGGCGGGTAGTGCAGCAGGCGCAGCACCGAATTGCCGTCGTGCACCGGATCCTCGAAAAAGTCCGCCGCTTGTCCCAGATGCACCGCGATGGCGCGCAGCACGCGGCGTCCGGCGGCATCGAGGGCATCGTAGAGCGCCAGCACGGCATCGTGGAAGGCGGGCACCTCGGCGGGCCAGACATTGTCCTGCATCACCGCGCGATAGGGGTGCCCCAGCGGCAACTCGCGCCCGGTGTGCCAAAACTCCTTGAGATCGCTCGTCGCTGCGTCCTTGGCGGTCTCGATGCCGAACGGCGTCAGGCCGCGCGCCCCGCCCTGCCCGACGATGTGATAGCGGCGCTTGACGGTCTCGGGCAGCGCGAAGAACGCCTTGGTCGCGCTCAGCGCGCGGTCGATGACGTCGGGCGCGATGCCGTGGTCGGCGACCACCGCGAAGCCGGTCCGCGCGAAGGCATCCCCGAACGCCGCAGCGGCGGCGGGCAGGTCGGTGTCGACGAGCGACAAGGGGATCGGGCGGATATCGACAAGGCTCATGCGGGCGTTCTAGCGGCGCGCGCCCTGCGGCGCTACATCGGCGGCGCGCGCCTCGCGGCGCTACATCGGCGGCGCGCGCCTCGCGGCGCTACATCGGCGGCGTCGAACCGTTCGCGCCGACGACGAGTTGGTTGGTGGCGAGGGCGCCATCGGCCCCGGCGCGGGTGACCGCGAAGACGCGGGCACCGGGCTTGAGGTCGACGAGGCTGCCTGCCGCGAAGGCGACGATCGGCACGCTGAGCGGTACGACGACGGTCTGTTGCCCGCCCTGGTAATCGACGATCAACTCACGGCCCTTGCCGTGGCGCGGCTTGCCGACGGTACGGACGTTGCCATTGGTCATCGAGCTGGTCTTGCTCAGGTCCCATGGGCGGTGGCCTTCGCCGAGACCGCGCATCGCCTCGGGGAAGACGTGAACTTCGGTGGCGCGCAGGCTGCCGTCCTTGCCGGGCTCGGCGGCGGTGCCGATGAAGCTGTTGGCCTTGATCGCGTCGATGCCGATCACCGAGGTCGTCGCGACGTTGGTGGCGGGCGCGAGCACCACCGTCCTTGCGCTGCCGTCCCTTGCGGTCAGGCGCAGCATCATGCCGTCGAGCGACACGATGGTGCCGCGCACGAGGACGGGCGCGGCGGCCTGCCCCATCAGCGCGGCGCTGGTGGCGGTCGCAGTCAGCAACAGTGCCGCGACGGTGAAATGCTTCAACATGGATTCGGTCCCCGACATCGTCCGCCGACCTTAGGCGGGGCCGCATAGCGTGCCAAGGCGCACAAATAAATCGCGGTGGCGCATGGCCTTGCATCGGCCTGATGCGTTGGCTGGTACAATTCCGAGGAGTTCGTTCGCAGTGACCCCGCGCCGCCTTGCCGTTCTCGCGCTGATCATCGTCGTCGTCGTCGTCGTTGCCTATGTCGCGCGGATCAGTTCGAAAACCTGGCAGCACCGACCGGCGCAGACCGTGGCACAGCCGGTGCCGCCGAACGGCGCGCCGCCCGCGCCGCGCTGAACGTCTGCGTCAGGCTGAAGGGGGTATGGTAGCGGGAGAGGGACTTGAACCCCCGACCCCAGGATTATGATTCCCGTGCTCTAACCAGCTGAGCTACCCCGCCATACCCGGCGAAGGGCGGCGATATAGGCCGGGGGTTGGCCGCCGGTCAATGGCGGGCTAGGCAGCGTGCCATGACTTTATCCAGGGCCAAAACGCCATGCGCCTGTTGCTGCTCGCCGGACTGCTCGCCCAAGGGTTGGCAATGACCGTGCACGCCGACGCAGCGCCGCGCTGGTCGCTCGTCATTCACGGCGGCGCGGGGGTGATGGAGCGCGCCGCGATGACGCCCGAGAAGGACGCCGCCTACCGCGCCGCGCTGACCCGCGCGCTCGAGACCGGCGCGGGCGTGCTGGCGCGACAGGGGAGCGCGCTCGACGCGGTCGAGGCGGCGATCCGCGTGCTGGAGGACGACCCGCACTTCAACGCCGGCAAGGGCGCGGTGTTCACCTTCGAGGGGCGCAACGAACTCGACGCGGCGATCATGGACGGTACGGACCGCCGCGCCGGTTCGGTCGCGGGGGCGACGCGGACCAGGAACCCGATCAGCCTCGCGCGCGCAGTGATGGAGCAGTCGCCGCACGTCCTGCTGGCGCGCGACGGTGCCGACGTGTTCGCGGTCGAGCACGGCCTCGAACAGGTCGAGCCGGGCTATTTCCGCACCGAGGAGCGCTGGCAGCAGCTCCAGGCGATGAAGGCGGCGGCGGTGAAGGGCGCGCAGGTCTTCGACCGCAACCTCAAGTACGGCACCGTCGGCGCGGTGGCGCGCGACACGAGCGGCCACGTCGCCGCCGGCACGTCGACCGGGGGCCTGACCGGCAAGCGCTGGGGGCGCATCGGCGACTCGCCGATCATCGGGGCGGGCACCTACGCCGACGACCGCGCCTGCGCCGTCTCGGCGACCGGCTCGGGCGAATATTTCATTCGCGAAGGCGTCGCGCACGAGATCTGCGCGCGGGTGCGCCTCAAGGGCGAGGGTATCCAGCAGGCCGCCGACGCGGTGATCCAGGGCGAGCTGAAGGCGATGGGCGGCGACGGCGGGGTCATCGTCGTCGGCCCCGACGGCACCATGGGCTGGTCGTTCAACACGCCGGGCATGTACCGGGGCCGGGTTTCGTCGGCGTCGAAGCCGATGGTGGCAATCTACTCGGACGAGAAATAGATTGCGGGGGGTCAATGCCCCCAACTTCTTGGCATCCCCGCGAAGGCGGGGACCCAGCCCCTCATTCAAAAAAACTTCGGCGCAGCCGGCCAATCTTTTTGAGGAGGGCTGGGCCCCCGCCTTCGCGGGGGTGACGATGCCACAGGCGAAGCGGGCCTACGCCTTGGGGTTCGTCTTGACCCATTCGAGGATCTTCTCGGGCGTCGACTCCTCGTAGGGGTCGCTGTCCGAGCCGTCGTCGTTGCGGCCGGGTTCCTCGAAGAACGCCTTAACGGTGCCGTCGTCGACGACCATCGAGTAGCGCCACGAGCGCTTGCCGAAACCGAGATGCTCCTTGTTGACCAGCATCCCCATGCCGTCGGTGAAGTGGCCGTTGCCGTCGGGCAGCATCTTGATGTTCTCGACGCCGAGGTCCTGCGCCCATTTGAACATCACAAAGGCGTCGTTGACGCTGATGCAATAGACCTCGTCGACGCCGCCCTGGCCCTTGATGTCCTCGTAAAGCGATTCGTAGCCGGGGCACTGCTTCGACGAGCAGGTCGGGGTGAATGCGCCGGGCAGCGAGAACACCACGATGCGCTTGCCGCCGAAGATTTCGCTGCTGGTCACGTCCTGCCAGCGGAACGGGTTGGGCCCTTCGACGCTGGCATCGCGGACGCGCGTCTTGAAGGTGACCTCGGGGACGTGGCTGCCGATCTTGTCCGTCATGGCGCATGGCTCCTTGCTGTTGCCCGGCGCTGGTAGCAAACACTGGCAGGCAAGCGCCAGCCGTGAATGCCGCGCGCGCGAGGGACCGATGGCCGCAGCGGAACCCGAGCCCCAGCCCGACGACGAGGCGGAGATCGTCGACTGGTACGCGACGCCGCCCGGGCGCGAGGCGGCGCGGCTGCTCAGTGCCGCCGTGCGGCCGTTGCTCGGGCGCGGCGCGACGAGCCGCCTGCTGGCGCTGGGGCAGACCGCGCCGGTGCTGACGCGCCTCCACGGCCTGCGCCACGAGCGCGTCGCGGTGATTGCCGAAACCGCGCAGCGCTGGCCGCTGACCATGGCCAATCGCTGCGCCGTCGCCGACCCAGAACGGCTGCCGTTCGGCGACGCGCTGTTCGACGACGCGCTGCTGATCCACGCGCTCGAACTCGTCGAGCGGCCGCGCGTCGTGCTGCGCGAACTGTGGCGCGTGCTGGCACCGGCGGGGCGTGTCGTCCTGGTCGTCCCCAATCGCGCCGGGGTGTGGGCGCGGGTCGAGGCGCTGCCCTTCGGGCGCGGCCACCCTTACGGACGTGGCGGCCTGACGCGGCTGCTGGAGGGCGCGATGTTCGAGGTCGAGCATTGGTCGACCGCGCTCGCCGCCCCGCCTGTCGCGCGGCTGCGGTGGCTGGAGGGGACCCTGGCGCGGTATGCGCCGACGCTCGGCGGGGTGCATGTGGTGGCGGCACGCAAGGTCGACGGCCTGCGTCCTGTGGGGCGGGTCGCGGCGGTGCCGGGGCGGCTGTTAGTGGCTGCGGCGCGCGACTGACGACCGGCGTTCGCGCGCGAAACGCTTCGTCAGCCGCGCCGCAAGACGAACAACGCCTGCTCGGCACGCAGGTTGGCGAGCGCTGAAACTTCCCGCCCGCCGCTCAGGAAGACGGCGCGCTCGGCGACGATGCCCAGCGCGCGGGTCAGCGCGCGGAAGTCGTCGACGGTGCACAGATGGATGTTGCTCGTTGCATGCCACGCCACCGGCAGCGTCCGCGTCACCGGCATCCGCCCACCGACGACGAGCGAGGCACGCACCCGCCAGTGACCGAAATTCGGGAAGCTGACGACCGCGCGGCGGGCGATGCGGAGCAGCTCGCCGAGCACCCGCGCGGGGTCGCGCATCGCCTGCAGCGTGTCGGACAGGATCGCCATGTCGAAGGCGTCGCCCGGATAGTCGGCCAGGTCGGCGTCGGCGTCGCCCTGCACCACCGACAGCCCGCGCGCCACGGCGAGCGCGACATTGCCCGCCGTCAGCTCGATGCCGCGGCCGTCGACACCCTTGCCGTCGCGCAACGCCGCGAGCAGCGCACCGTCGCCGCAGCCGATATCGAGGACGCGCGCGCCGTGCGGCACGACGGCGGCGATGGCGGCGAGATCGGGGCGCAGCGTCACGACGGCGTGCCCAATAGCGTTGCGAAATCGGGCGACAGCCGCTCCATGTAACGCTCGGGGCGCAGCAGGGGTGCGAAGCCGACGCCCGCGTAGACGCCGTGCGCGTCGCGCGTGACGAGCGCGAACCTCCGAATGTCGGAAAAGTCGGGATGCGCGATGAACCATTCGACCATGCGCCGCCCCAGCCCGGCACCGCGCGCGCCCGCGTCGACCCAGACATCGGCGAGCCACGCAAAGGTCGCGTGGTCGGTGACCATGCGCGCATAGCCGACCTGCGCGCCGTCGCGATATGCACCGAGGCAGTGCGACCCGGCGATGGCGCGCTCGACGAGGGCGCGCGCGATGCCGGGCGACCAATAGCTCGACGCCAGCCAGGCGTGAATGCGCTCGACCTGCAGCCGCGCCTTGTCGTCCGACAGCTCGATCATGCACCCGCCCGCAGGAAGCCGTCGACGACGCGGTTGAGTTCGGGCGTGTCGAGCAGGAAGGCGTCGTGACCGTGCGGGCTGACCAGTTCGACGAAGCTCACTGCCGCTCCCGCCGCGTTGAGGGCGCGGACGATGCGCCGCGATTCGGCGGTCGGATACAGCCAGTCGCTGGTAAAGCTGATCACCGCAAACCGCGTCTTCGTACCCTTGAAGGCATCGGCGAGGCGGCCGTCGTGGGGGGCGGCGAGGTCGAAATAATCGGTGGCGCGGGTGATGTAGAGGTAGGAGTTGGCGTCGAAGCGCTCGACGAAGCTGATCCCCTGATGGCGCAGATAGGACTCGACCTGGAAGTCGGCGTCGAAGCCGAAGCTCAGGCCGTCGCGGTCCTGCAGGCGACGACCGAATTTCTCGGTCAGCCCCTCCTCGGAGAGGTACGAGATATGCGCCGCCATGCGCGCCACCGCGAGGCCCGCCGACGGCGGCGTATCGTCGTAGTAGGCCCCGCCCCGCCAATTGGGATCGGCCATGATCGCCTGTCGCCCGACCTCGTGCAGCGCGATATTCTGTGCCGAATGCCGCGCCGCGCTGGCGATGACGACCGCCGAGCGGACACGCTCTGGAGCCGCGGCGGCGAGGCTGAGGATGACCATCCCGCCCATCGACCCGCCGACCGCCGCCGCCAGCGTTTGCACGCCGAGATGATCGAGCAGCGCCAATTGCGCCGCCGCCATGTCGCCGATGGTGATGACCGGGAAGGCCATGCCATGGCGCGCACCCGATGCGGCGTCGACGCTGCCCGGTCCGCTCGTGCCGCTGCAGCCGCCCAGCACATTGGCGCAGACGATGAAGTGCCGCGCCGGATCGACGGGCAGTCCGGTGCCGACCATGCGCCCCCACCAGCCGGGCTTGCCGGTGCGCGGATGGACGCTCGCGACATGCTGGTCGCCGGTCAGCGCGTGGCAGACGAGGACAGCGTTCGAGGCATCGGCGTCGAGCGTGCCGTAGGTTTCGTAGGCGACCTCGACACCCGCCAGCACCTGCCCCGACGCGAGCCGCAGCGGGTCGCGCAGCGTGACGCGGCGGTCGAGGCCGAAGCGGGTGTCGGTCGAGGACATGGCGCGGCGGTTACGGGCTGGCGCGGCGGCGCGCAATGGCACGCGCGGGCGGCGGCACACGCTGGTCTTTCAGGCGCCGCTGCCCTACAGGCGCGCGGCTTATGGCAGCCCCCATCCTCTCCCTCGAATCGGTCGGTCGCAACCTCGGGACGAAGTGGCTGTTCCGCGACCTCGGCTTGTTTGTCGGCGAGCGCGACCGGCTCGCGCTCGTCGGACGCAACGGTGCCGGCAAGACGACGCTGCTCAAGCTGCTGGCGGGCGACATCGAGCCCGACGAGGGCAAGCGCGTGCTGCGCCCCGGGATGCACGTCGTGCTGCTCGAACAGGACCCCAGCGTCGCGGGCTTCGCGACGCTGCGCGACTTCGCGCTCGCCGAGCCGCGCGCGCCGCTCGATTACGAAGTCGAGGGCATTGCCGACCAGCTCGGTCTCGATCTCGACCGCGACGCCGCGACGGCGTCGGGGGGCGAGCGCCGCCGTGCCGCGATCTGCCGCGCGCTGGCGCAGTCGCCCGATCTGCTGCTGCTCGACGAGCCGACCAACCATCTCGACATCACCGCGATCGAGTGGCTCGAGACCTACCTCCAGCGCTTTCGCGGCGCATTCATCGCGATCAGCCACGACCGGATGTTCCTGTCGCGCCTGACCAAGGCGTGCGCGTGGCTCGACCGGGGCTCGCTGCGCCGCGCCGAGATCGGCTTCGGCGGCTTCGAGGCGTGGACCGAGCAGGTCGCTGCCGAGGAGGAGCGCAACGTCGAAAAGATGGACACCAAGCTCAAGCAGGAGCTGCACTGGCTACAGCGCGGCGTCACGGCGCGGCGCAAGCGCAACATGGGGCGGCTGGGCAAGCTCGACGAGCTACGCGCCACCCGCAAGGCGCTGACCGGGCCGCAGGGCGTCGCCAAGCTCGCGGTGGTCGCCGAGAACACCAAGACCAAGATCGTTATCGACGCCGAGCATGTCACCAAATCTTTCGGCGACCGCGCCGTCATCAAGGACCTGTCGCTGCGCGTCCAGCGCGGCGACCGCATCGGCGTCATCGGCCCCAACGGGGCGGGCAAGACGACGCTGCTCAAGCTGCTGACCGGCGAGCTGGCCCCCGATACCGGCCGCATCCGTCGTGCCAAGACGCTGCAGGGCGTGCTGATCGACCAGCAGCGCGCGCTGCTCAGCCCCGGCAAGACGGTGCGCGACATCCTCGCCGACGGCGGCGACTGGGTCGAGGTCGCGGGCGAGCGCAAGCATGTTGTCGGCTATCTCAAGGACTTTCTGTTCACGCCCGATGCGCTCGATGCCAAGGTCGAGACCTTTTCGGGCGGCGAGCGCTCGCGGCTGCTCCTGGCGCGCGAGTTCGCGCGACCCTCGAACCTGCTGATCCTCGACGAGCCGACCAACGATCTCGATCTGGAGACGCTCGACCTGCTGCAGGAGGTCATCGACGATTACGGCGGCACGGTGCTGCTGGTCAGCCACGACCGCGATTTCCTCGACCGCACGGTGACGATGGTCGTCGGGCTCGACGGGTCGGGAAGCGCCGATGTCGTCGTCGGCGGCTATGGCGACTGGCTGGCCAAGCGGCAGGCGGATGCGGCACCCCCGCCCGCCCCCAAGGCCGCCGCGCCGTCGGGACCGCCGAAGCGCCTGATCAAGCTGACTTACATCGAACAACGCGAACTCGATCAGCTTCCGGCGCGCATCGAGGCGCTCGGAAAGGCGATCGCAAGTGCCGAAGCGGCGATGGCCGACCCGGCGCTCTATGCGCGCGACGTGAAGAAATTCGATGCGTTCAACGCCGAAGCGGCGCGCGCGCGGGCCGAGAAGGCGAGCGCCGAGGACCGGTGGCTGGGGTTGAGCGAAAAGGCGGAAACACTAGCGGCCTGACTTGCTGCGTAGGCGTTCAGGCCCCAATTTCATTCCTTGAGCTTGCCGTTCCGATAAACGATGCGGTCTGCCATGAGACCGACCGGACGATGACCCGGCTCGAAGTTTCCCGCCACTCTCGAAAGCGGGAACGATATTCCCGAAAGGCCTAAGACGTCGACGTTAGGCAAACGTCGGCTTAGAGAACCGGCCAGATTATCACTCCATTTTCTAGCAATTTCATTCTCTCCCATCATTTTTAAGATACCGTGGTACATGATCATCCGCGACAATAGTCCAATGCCGCCAATTGGATTCCACGCATGCCCCTCTACTCCAGCCGTCGAGCAACCAAGAAGCTGAACTTCTCCGTATGTCATTATTTTGTCTTCAAGCATCTCTGTCAGGCTATCGACGTCATCATCGCCGATCGAACCCGGTGCGCCATGCTCATAGAAGCGGATGATTTTTATTGAACTATCTGGCAAGGCGGCAATGACCGATTTGCGATCGCCGTAGGATGCCTCGAATTCGACGCATTTCCCGTCGGCGCTGCGGTATTCTCCGGTAATTCCGAACATTGTCGCCCGCCCTTCCATTGCTGGCGCACGTTAGTGTCCGCGCGGCTCACTGGTACAGCGCGAGGTTGCGGCAGGCGTGATCCCCGTCACGGACACGGCGCTTGCAGCGCAGACCCACGCTGCGCAGACATAATCTGCTCGGCTTCGCACCCGCGTTAGCCGCCGTCTCAGGCGTGCGCCACTGCATCGACAGCCGTATCGGCCCTCGCGCTTGGCGCAGTCAGCACCGCCATCCTGGCCGCGCCCGCCGACTCGTGCGGGCGGATGAATTGCTCGACAACTGGAGCGATCATCTCGCGCCAGCGCTTGCCGCAGAATATCCGAGCAGCCCACGCCTATAGTCGGCGGGGTGAGGCAAACGGACTGCCATTTTTTGCACAGCGACCCCGTTTCTTATAGATGTTGACACAAAATTAAATCCCGCCACCATCCGGCAGTTGTAGTGTAGCGTGGGAGCAGGAAATGGCGAGCAATGGCTGTGGACACCCCGGCAGCGTCGCCGTCCGTGTTCAAGTCCCATGCCCTGTCCTGCAACCTTACGTCACCTTTTTCTATTTCGTCAAAGCCGATGGCCCGCTGACCGATTTCCTGTATCCCGAATGGGGCAATGTGCGCTTCGCGGTGCGCGGCAACTGGCTGGTGCGGATGCCGGGCGAATACTCGACCGCGCCACAAATCGAGGGGCTATTCGGCCCGACCGACCGGCACGGCGAGATCGTCACCGGTGGGGGAAAGACCGTCGGCTTCGGGCTGACACCGCTCGGCTGGCACCGGGTGTTCGGCGGCGACGCAAGCGCGATGGCGAACCGCGTTGAACCGCTCGGGCACCGCCTCGGCACCGATCCGGCGGCGCTGCGAGTGAGCCTGATTGCCGACGGCGACGACGAGGCAGCGAGCATCGCGCGGTTCGAGACGCTGCTGACGGCGTTGCTTGCGGCGCGACCGACCGCCGACCCGTTGATCGTGGCGATCGACGCGGCGCTGCGGAAGCGGCCCGCGACGGTCGAGGCATTCGCCGCGCTGGCCGGGGTCGCCCCCCGCACGCTGCACCGCCTGTGCCTGTGCGGCTTCGGCTTTGCCCCCAAGCGCCTGCTCCGCCGCCAGCGCTTTCTCGACACGCTGGGCCACGTTCGCAGTGCGGTCGGCGGCAAGCTCGGTGCTTCGCTCGACGACGATTATTTCGATCAGGCGCACTTCTACCGCGACTTCCGCGATTTCATGGCGATGACGCCGCGCGACTATTTCAGCGCGCCCCGCCGTCTGATGGCCGAAGCCGCCGCCGCGCAGGTGCGTGCGGGGGTGACGCTGTCGTTCAAGCTGCCGCCGCCTCCGGCAGCTTCGCCGGCGGATCGGTCGGACAACAGTAACGCAGCCGCCTTGAACGCTGCCTAGGCGTGCGCCACCGCCCCGACGCCAGCGTTGGTGGGTGCCGGCGGCAGATGCACGACAGGCGCGACGCCCGCCGCATCGTGCGCGCGAATGAACTGTTCCACCACCGATGCGATCATCTCGCGCCAGCGCTTGCCGTTGAAGATGCCGTAGTGACCCGCGCCTTCGGCCATGTAGTAGCGCTTGCGGTCGGCAGGCAGGTTGACCGCGAGATCGAGCGCCGCCTTGGTCTGGCCGAGGCCCGAGATGTCGTCGCGCTCGCCCTCGATCGCCAGCAGCGCGGTCCGGCGGATCGCGGCGGGGTCGGCGATCTTGCCGCGATGCTCGAACTCGCCCTTGGCGACGAGCTGGCGCTGGAACACCGCGTCGATCGTTTGCAGATAGAATTCGGCGGTCATGTCGGCGACCGAGCGGTATTCGTCGTAAAACGCCTTGGTCGCGTCTGCCGAGTCCTCCTCGCCCGCGACGAGATGCTTGAACATCTCGAAATGCGACTTCATGTGATTGGCCAGGTTCATCGACAGGAAGCCGGTGAGCTGGAGGAAGCCCGGATAGACCTTGCGCCCCGCGCCCGGATAAATCGCGGGAACCGTGGCGACGACATTCTGCTCGAACCAGGCAAAGGGCCGTTCGGTGGCGAGGTCGTCGACCGAGGTCGGCGCCTTGCGCGTGTCGACCGGCCCGCCCATCATGGTCAGCGTGCGCGGCAGCGCCGGGTGGCCGGCGGCCTCCATCAACGCGACCGTCGCATAGGCCGGGACGGCCGGCTGGCACACCGCGAGGAGATGCGCGCCGGGGCCGACGACCTCCAGAAACTCGATGATGTAGTCGATATAGTCGTTGAGATCGAAGCTGCCGTCGCTCAGCGGGACGTATTTCGCGTCGCGCCAGTCGGTGATGTAGACGTCGTGCCCGGGCAACAGCCGCTCGACGGTGCCGCGCAGCAGAGTCGCGAAATGCCCCGACATCGGCGCGACGATCAGGACCCTCGGGTCGGCGCGGTCGCCGCCATCGCGAACGAAGTGCTTGAGCTGGCCGAAGGCCTTGCGGACGACGATGTCCTCGGTGACGCGGACAGCAACGCCGTCGATCTCGGTGGTCGACAACCCGAAATCGGGCTTGCCACGCGGTGCGGCGGCATGCGCGAAAACCTCGAGCGCACGGGCCACCAGCGCGCTGCTGCCGACATAGGCCATCGGGTTTGCGGCGCTGAGCAGCCATTCGCTCGTCGTCTGCGCGGCCGCCCCCATCCCGGCGAGCCAGCCGCGCTGCATTTCATAGGCGTTATAAAGCATTCGATGTCCTTGGGATTGGCCCCCCGGCCTGGCTGGGAACGTCTTGCCACAACGCAGGTGCAGCACAAAGCGCTAACGTTGACGCTTGCGTGAAGTTGCGCGCGGCGGCGACGACCGATGCCGGGGGCTGCGACGACAGCGAAGCGGACTGGCGCAAGGTGACGCCCGGTCGCTATAGCGCGCGCATGAGCCTGCCGCCCAAATCCGCCCCGCCTGCCCGCCTCGCCCCGATGCCGCTCGTCATCTTCGGGTCGCGCTGGCTCCAGGTGCCGCTGTATCTCGGGCTGATCGTCGCGCAGGCGGTCTATGTGTTCCTGTTCCTCAAGGAACTCTGGCACCTCGTGACGCATGCCGACAGTTTCGGCGAGCAGCAGATCATGCTGGTCGTGCTCGGCTTGATCGACGTGGTGATGATTTCCAACCTGCTCGTCATGGTCATCGTCGGCGGTTACGAGACCTTCGTGTCGCGACTGGGACTTGAAAACCATCCCGACCAGCCCGAGTGGCTGAGCCACGTCAACGCCGGCGTGCTCAAGGTCAAGCTGGCGATGGCGATCATCGGCATTTCGTCGATCCACCTGCTGCGAACCTTCATCGAGGCATCGAACCTCGGCAACGCCGCGTCGCGGGTGACCGAGACCGGCGTCATGTGGCAGACGATCATCCACACGATTTTCATCGTGTCGGCGATCGGCATCGCCTGGGTCGACCGGCTGAGCCACGAACGGAACTGAGGCCGCGCTGCCGCCACTGCCGATTGAGCGTCACTCAAAGCTTTGCTAGACGCTTGCCGCATGGCCGAACTCCTTCCCAACGCCGCCCCACCCTCGCGCAAATTGTCGAACCTCAGCCTGCTCTGGGGGTTCGCGCGCGCCTATCCGGTGCAGATCGTCGTCGCCCTCGTCGCGCTGCTCGTCGCGGTCGCCTCGACGCTGGCGATTCCGCAGGGCTTCAAGGCGATCGTCGACAACGGCTTCGCCAGCGGCAGCGACCCCGCCAAGATCGCCCCGTATTTCTGGGCCTTGCTGGGCATCGTCGCGGCGCAGGGTGCCGCAACGGCGGTGCGCTTTTATTTCGTCAGCTGGATCGGCGAACGCGTCGTCGCCGACGTGCGGCGCGCCGTGCACACGCACCTGCTGACCCTCGACCCCGAGTTTTTCGAGGAAAACCGCCCGTCCGAAATCGCCTCGCGGCTGACCTCTGACACCGCCGTCATCGAGCAGGTCGTCTCGAGCTCGGCGTCGATCGCGCTCCGGAACCTGTTCGGCGGCATCGGCGGCGTCGTCTATATGGCGTTCCAGAGCCCCAAGCTGACCGGCTTCATGCTGCTGGTCATCCCGCTCACGGTGCTGCCCATCGTCCTGCTCGGTCGCAAGGTCCGCACCATGTCGCGGACGAGCCAGGACAAGATCGCCGGGGTCGGCACGATCGTCGCCGAGGTGCTCGGCGCGATCAAGGTGGTGCAGGCCTTCACGCAGGAGCATCGCGAGGCCGACCGCTTCGGACGCGCCGTCGAGGCCGCCTTCGCCGCCGCCAAGCGGCGCATCGCGGTGCGCGCTGCCATGACGGCCCTGGTCATCACGCTGATCTTCGGGGCGATCACGCTGGTGCTGTGGGAAGGTGCGCTCGACGTTATTGCGGGGCGGATGACGGGCGGCACGATCACCGCCTTCGTGCTGGCGGCGGTCATCACCGCCGGGGCCTTTGGCGCACTGACCGAAGTCTATGGCGATTTCATGCGCGCGGCGGGCGCGAGCGGACGGCTGCGCGAGCTGCTCGCGGCGCAACCGGGAATTCGCGCCCCCGCGTCGCCGGTCGCCCTGCCCGCGCCGCAGGGCCGGCTGAGCCTCGACCACGTCACCTTCCGCTATCCGACCAAGCCCGACGCGCCCGCCTTGATCGACTTCAGCCTCGACATCGCACCCGGCGAGACCGTCGCGGTGGTCGGACCGTCGGGAGCGGGCAAATCGACCCTGTTCGCGCTCGTCCAGCGCTTTTACGACCCGCAGTCCGGCGTCATCCGCATCGACGGGGTCGCGCTGCCCAGCGCCGACCCGCGCGACATTCGCGCGCGCATCGCGGTGGTGCCGCAGGAGACGGTGGTGTTCGCCGCCTCGGCTTACGAAAACATCCTTTACGGACGCCCCGACGCGACCGAGGCCGAGGTCTGGGCCGCCGCCGAGGCCGCCAACGCCGCCGACTTCCTGCGCGCGCTGCCCGAGGGGATTCACTCGTTCCTCGGCGAAGCCGGTGCGCGGCTGTCGGGTGGCCAGCGCCAGCGCCTGGCGATCGCGCGCGCGGTGCTGCGCGACGCACCGCTGCTGCTGCTCGACGAGGCGACTTCGTCGCTCGATGCCGAGTCCGAGCAACTCGTGCAGCGCGCGCTCGATCGCCTGATGGCGGGGCGAACGACCCTCGTCATCGCGCATCGCTTCGCTACGGTGCGCGGCGCCGACCGCATCGTCGTCATGGACGGGGGGCGGATCGTCGCTCAGGGAACCCACGAGGCCTTGTACGCGCAGGGTGGCCTTTACGCGCGGCTGGCCAAGCTGCAGTTCGAGGAAGCGCGTCCCGAAGCGGCATGAGGCCGAAGGGACTTGAGGCCGAAGGGACTTGGCATGCAGGGCTAGCGGTGAATGCCCAGCGCCGGTCGCCGCCGCTCGCGGGCGAACCAGCGGGCCAGCACGACCGGCAGTGGATCGCGTTGCACCACGGCATCGGGGTGACGCCCGCATGCCGCGAACCAATCGAGCCACGCAGCGGCACGCGGTACCGCGTCGAGATAGGCCCGTGCGGTTGCCAGGCGCGACGTGCGGAGGTCGAGCACCGCGGCTGCGAGCCCCGGCAACTGGGGCAGCGAATCGCCCCCCGCCAGCCGCCACGCGAGCGCGTGCGATCCGAACAGGCGTACCGTGAACGCAAAGTCGCTCTCGGTCGCCAGTCGCGGCGAGCAATCGCCTGCACACGGCAGCAGCATGAAGATCGCGACGGCGCGGGCCGGCGGATCGAGACGGTCGAGGCGCGCGGCGATGCCCGCCGCATCGTCCGCGAAGCGCTGTGGCGGTCCCTCCGGTCCGCGAATCGCCGCGACGATATCGGCACGGCGACTGCCGGGCAGCACCGGGCCGGTGTCGGCGAGCAGTCCGCCGAGCACGGTTTCGAAGCGCCCGGCCGCGATGTGTGCCGCGAGCTCGTCCATCGAAGTACGAAGATCGGCGGGTATGAGATGATCGACGGTCATGCGGCCCTCCACCGCTCATCAACGGCGAAGTCGTCGCAAGCCTGCCGCGATTAACTCCGAATTATGCCGCCGCCGCCACCGCGCCGTCGAGCGCCTCGCTCGCCGCCAGCCACGTGGCTTCGGACTTGCCGAGCGCACGCTCGACGTCGCCGCGTTCGCGCATCAGGTCGGCGGCGGTGCGCCTGGCGTCCCCGGGCAGGCCGCTGGCAGGGTCGAACAGCGCGCGGTCGATCGCCTGGCGGCGCTGCGTCCATTTGGCGGTCTCGGCTTCGGCGTCGCGGACCGCCTTGCGCAGCGACGCGGTGGCTTCGCGCGCCTGTGCGGCGGCACGGCGATCTTCCTTCTTGTTGCCCGACTTGCCCCCGCCCTCGGGCTTCGCCGGCCCCTTGCCGAGCACCTGCGCGGTGTAGTCGTCGAGCGATCCCGCGAAGTCGGTAGCGCGCCCGTCGTCGACGAGCACCAGCCGGTCGGCCGAGGCTTCGACCATGTGGCGGTCGTGGCTGACCACCACCACCGCGCCGCCGTACGCCGCGAGCGCCTGCACCAGCGCCTCGCGCGCATCGACATCGAGGTGGTTGGTCGGCTCGTCGAGGATCAGCAGGTGCGGCGCGTCGCGGGTGATCAGCGCCAGCGCCAGCCGCGCGCGCTCGCCCCCCGACATCTTGCCGACGGGCTGCTCGGCCATCGCGCCCGAGAAGCCGAATCGCCCGAGCTGGCCGCGCACCGCGCCGGGCGACGCGCCCTTCATCAGCCGCGACATGTGCTGGAGCGGCGTCGCGTCGTGCTCCAATTCCTCGACCTGATACTGGGTGAAATAGCCGACCTTGAGCTTGCCCGGCGCGTGCATCCCGCCGGTCATCGTCGGCAGCTGGCCGCTGAGCAATCGCGCCAGCGTCGTCTTGCCGTTGCCGTTGCGCCCGAGCAGCGCCAGCCGGTCGTCGGGGTCGAGACGCAGGTCGAGATGGTCGAGGATCGTCCGCCCGTCATAGCCGACCGAAGCGCGGTCGAGCTGGATCAGCGGCGGCTTGAGGACCGCAGGCGACGGGAAGTCGAACACCAGCGTCGGGTCGTTCGCCGCTTCCGCGATCGGCTGCATCTTGGCCAGCGCCTTGGCGCGCGACTGCGCCTGCTTGGCGGTCGAGGCGCGCGCCGAGTTGCGCGCGACATAGTCCTGAAGCTTGGCACGCTGCGTCGCCTGCGCCTCGCGCGCCGAGGCGAGCTGCGCCAGCCGTTCGGCTCGTTGCCTTTCAAACGCGTCGTAACCGCCCGCGTAGAGCGTCGTCTTGCCGCCTTCGAGGTGGAGGATATAGTCGACGACGTTGTTGAGCAGATCGCGCTCGTGGCTGATGACGAGGATCGTCGCGCGGTAGCCCTTGAGGAAATCCTCGAGCCACAGCGTCGCCTCGAGATCGAGGTGGTTCGACGGCTCGTCGAGCAGCAGCAGGTCGGGCTGCGAGAACAGCAGCGCCGCCAGCGCGACGCGCATCTTCCAGCCGCCCGAGAAACTGTCGAGCGGCCGGTGCTGCGCCGCCTCGTCGAAGCCCAGCCCGACGAGGATGCGCGCCGCGCGCGCCGGAGCGGTGTGCGCGTCGATGGCATTGAGGCGTTCGTGGATCTCCGAGATGCGATGCTCGTCCTCGAAGCTGGTGTCGTGCCCGGTGGCGTGCGCTTCTTCCTCCTCGGCGATCAGCGCGGCGCGTTCGGTGTCGGCGGCAAGCACCGTCTCGAACGGCGTGCCCGCGCCGCTCGGGGCCTCCTGCGCGATATAGCCGAGCCGCGACGCGCGCGGCATCGAGACGCCGCCCTCGTCGGGGTCGAGCAGCCCGGCGGCGACCTTCATCAGCGTCGACTTGCCGGCACCGTTGCGCCCGATCAGCCCGACGCGCGCCCGCGCCGGTATCGCGGCGGTCGCACGGTCGAGGATGGTCCGCCCGCCGAGGCGGACGGTAACGGCGTCGATGGTCAGCATGGCGGCGCGCTTAGCACAGGTTCGTGCTGCGGTGCACTATACTCTTCCCCCTCCCCTCCCGGTGAGCGTCTTCGCGACCCGAGAGAGGGGAGGGTCGGGGTGGGGTACCGCGCCACAAGGGAAAGCCGCCCCGCGGTGAGACTCCCCACCCCGACCCTCCCCTCTCTCCGGCTTCGCCGGGGAGGGGAGGGGGGAAACTACCGCGCCGCCGTACGTCCCGACGGACAGCTTGCCGGCGCGGCGGCGGCGGCGGCCTGCGGTGCGGGATAAGGCGCGCGCCCGTCGATGTTGCCCGGCGGCGAATAGCGGCAGACGAGGAAGTCCTCGCGCTTGCCCGACGCGACCGCGCAGCCGACATGCGTCGTCGTGCTCCACACCATCTGCGTATAGTGACCGACGGCGTGGAGGTCTTCCTCCCAGCTCTTAAGCTTCGACAACTGCCGCTTCTCGTCCGCCCACAGGCCGATCATCTTTTCGATGGCGTACGCCCCGCGCGTGCCGGCGAACAGGTTCTCGCCCTGCCCGCTCTCGGCGTCGATCGCCTCGTTCTCGTCGCCCGAGTGGACCATGTCGCCGATCTCGGCGAGATGCCTGGCCCAGTCGGCGGCCTCGGCGGCTTCCTTGGCGTCCCACGCCAGCGGCGCGACGCACACCGCCGCGCGCTCGCGGTTGTGCACCGCAAGCGCGCGCGCGGCGAAATCCGCCGGGTCGAGATTGGTCGCGCACGTACCCGCCGCACAATGCAGCGCCGTCGCGGCGATCAATCCGACAAACATTGGCGCTTACCCCCGCCCCTCCGTTCAGGCTTGGCATAACAAAATTAACCGATGATGTCAGTTGCACCGAAAGGCAGCGGCGGGTTTCGCGATGCATCGGGCGCGCCTATGGTGCAGCGATGCGTATCCTGCCCCTGCTCGCCGCCCTGTCGCTGCTGCCGGCGCCCGCGCTGGCGTGGGGCGAGTACGGCCACCGCACGATTGCCGGCATCGCCTATGCCGAGTCGAAATCATCGACCCGCCACGCGATCCGCAGCTTGCTCAAGCGTTCGGCGGCGGTCGACACGCCGACCTGCAAGCTCGCGACGATCGAGGATGCGAGCGTCTGGCCCGACTGCGTGCGGGGACTGGGCGACCGCTTCGCCTATGCCGCGACCTGGCATTATCAGAACATCAGCGTCTGCGGCGACTTCGACATCGCGGCCAATTGCCCCGACGGCAACTGCGTCACGGCGCAGATCCCGCGCCAGCAGGCGATCCTCGCCGACCGTTCGAAATCCGACGCCGAGCGCGTCATGGCGTTCGCCTTCCTCGTTCACTTCGCGGGCGACATGCACCAGCCGGTTCACATCGGCGACAAGGGCGACCGTGGGGCGAACGACGTAAAAGCCGACTATGGCGTCAAGTCGCCGCCGCGCATGAACCTCCATCGCATCTGGGACACCGAACTCGCCGAGCGCGCGCTGACCGAGCCGCCCGCCGTCGGGCCGCGCAGCGTGACGCGCGCCGACCGCGCGATGTGGCGCGCCGGGGGTAGCAACGCGATGGCGATCACGGCCTGGGCGCGCGAGAGCTGGGCGGCGGCGAAGGACACGGCTTACGGCAACCTCAGCAATTATCCCGACAAATGCGCGGTCGAGCCGTCGGCCGCCGATACCGCCGCGCTGTCCGCCGCCGCAGTCGCCGATCCCGCCGCCGCTGTGGCGGGACCGCGCGCGCAGATCGACGAGGCTTATACCGCCGCCGCGACGCCAGTGGTGCGCGCCTGCGTCGAAGCGGCGGGGGTGCGGCTGGCGCTGCTCCTCGACGCGGCGTTCGCGCGGCGGTAACGCTCGGGCACCTGCGGCGTTACGCCCGCGACTTCATCCGATGAGAGGGCGGCCATGCGCTTCGACGACCAGCGGGATACCGACAGCATCGAGGACCGGCGCGGCGGCGACGGCAGCGGCGGCGGTGGCTTCGGCTTCGGCGGTGGCGGCGGCGGGCTTGGCGGTTTCGCCCCGGCGTTGCTCGGCATGGTATTCAGCCGTTTCGGCTGTGGCGGCGTCGTGGTGGTCGGCGCGCTGCTGTTGTTGTTCGGCGGCGGACTGAGCGGCCTCGGCGGCCTGCTCGGCGGCGGCGGTGGCGGCGGCAGCATCGGGCCGCAGCAGCAGCAGGTCGGCCCGCAGGAGGCAGCGCCCGCTTCGTCAGGCGCGACGCGGGCCGAGGGGAGCAGCGAGAAATTCGTCCGCAACGTCCTCGTCTCGACCGAGGATGTCTGGGCCAAGCTCTTGCCCGCACAGGCCAACATCCAGTATGTCCGTCCGAAACTGGTGCTGTTCGACAAGCCGATCCCCGGGGGCTGCGGCAAGGCCGAATCGGCGATGGGGCCGTTCTATTGTCCCGCCGACCGCAAGGTCTATCTCGACCTCGGCTTCTTCGACGAACTCAACCAGCGCTTCGGCGCCCCCGGCGACGCGGCGCAGGCCTATGTCATCGCGCACGAGGTCGGCCACCACATCCAGAAGCTGCTCGGCATCAGCGATCAGGTCGAACAGGCGCAGGAACGCGCCAGCCGCAGCCAGCGCAACGCGCTGTCGGTGCGCCTCGAACTCCAGGCCGATTGCTTCGCGGGCATCTGGGCCAAGGCGAGCGGCGCGCTCGAGGCGGGCGACGTCGAGGAGGCGCTGCGCGCGGCGACCGCCATCGGCGACGACACGCTGCAGCGCCAGGGCCAAGGGCGCGTCGTCCCCGACAGCTTCACCCACGGCTCGAGCGCCGACCGCGTGCGCTGGCTGCAGACCGGGCTGCAGAGCGGCGAGATGGGGCAGTGCGATACCTTCAAGGGCGGGGTGTAATCTTTCTTCCCCCTCCCTTCCCGGTGAGCCCCTTGGCGAACCGAGAGAGGGGAGGGTCGGGGTGGGGTATTTCACCGCAAGGTCTGCGTCTCGTGGCGACACTCCCCACCCCGCCCCTCCCCTCTCTCCGCTACGCGGGGAGGGGAGGGAGCAGAAGGTCTGTCCAAATTTCGGGCAACTGCCCCCCCGCTAAGCACGCCGCCCGCACAGAATTCCCTTCGCACCTGCAAAATCGCCCGTTCCGCGACTGGCACGCCTTGTGCTAGGCTTGGAGCGTCAAGACCGTCGGGGGTGTGCGTGAAGAAGATCGAAGCGGTCATCAAGCCTTTCAAGCTCGACGAGGTGAAGGAGGCGCTGCACGAGGTCGGCGTCAGCGGCATCACCGTCACCGAGGCCAAGGGCTTCGGGCGTCAGAAGGGCCATACCGAACTGTACCGCGGGGCCGAATATGTCGTCGATTTCCTGCCCAAGGTGCGCCTCGAAGTGGTCGTCGACGACGATCAGGCCGACCGCGTCGTCGAGGCGATCGCCAACGCCGCGCGCACCGGGCGCATCGGCGACGGCAAGATCTTCGTCTCGACGATCGACGCGGCGGTGCGGATCCGGACGGGGGAACGCGACAGCGACGCTATCTAGTCCGATCGCGTCATGCTGGCGAACGCCAGCATCCACGGCGGAGCGAGACGCCGACATGGGTTCTCGCACGAAATTGGATGCTGGCGTTCGCCAGCATGACGAAAGTTAGCGCAGAGCAAAGGGGTCAACACCAATGGCGAACACGGCATCCACTATCCTCGACATGATCAAGGAGAAGGAGATCGAGTGGGTCGATCTCCGCTTCACCGATCCCAAGGGCAAGTGGCAGC
>CAXTSL010000034.1:19155-27731 GCA_964246975.1 uncultured Sphingomonadaceae bacterium | reverse complement strand
GATGTCGGCGAGGATGGCCTCGACGGTGTCGCGGACCTTGCGGTCGCTGTCGGCCGTGGCCTCGGTCGTCGCGCCGCGCTTGAGCCAGATCGCCATGCCGTTACCTTTTCTTCATGCGGCGATCGCGACGCCGTTCGCGCGCGCCTCGCGGCGAACATAGTCCTCGAACGATGTCGGCTCGCGACCGAGCAGCCAGGTCAGCACGTTCGCATTGCCGATGAAATCATGGCTCGAATAGCGCGCCGTGATGGCGCGCAGCACATTCGCGCGGTGCGCGTCGGTTTCGGCCGGCGCGGGCGGGAACGACTTCAGATAGGTCTCGGGGTCGATCGTTTCGACGGGTACCGGCTTGCCAAGCACGCGCGAAATGATCGCGCCGAGGTCGTGTGCGGTGTAGCGGCCCGGTGCCACCAGCTCGTAGGTCGCCCCGGCATGGCGCGCGCTGTCGGTCAGCGCCATCACCGCAACGTCGGTGACATCGTCCAGATCGACGAGCGACTGGCGACGGTCGAGGTCCCACGACAGGCGGAACACCCCCTCGCGCCACACCGGCCATAGCTTGAGCGGCAGCATGTAGTTGCTCGGCTGGAGAATGGTGAATTCGAGGCCTGAGGACAGCAGATGCTCCTCGATATCGCGCTTGATCCCGTGCTGGATCAGCGCGGTGGTGATCGAATGGAGCACCGAGCTGAAGACGAAGTGCGCCACACCCGCGGCAGTGGCGGCGTCGATCAGCGCGCAACCGAGAGCGCGTTCGCGCGGATGCCCGAAGGGGCCGATGTGGTAGATTTTATCGACGCCGACGACGGCTTGCGTGATCACCGCAGGGTCGCCGATATCGCCGACGACGATCTCCGAGACGCCCGCCGCGCGCAACGCCGCCGCCGAACCCTCCGACTGCACGCAGGCGCGCACCTTCAGCCCCGCAGCGACGAGCTTGGGAATGAGCAGCTTGCCCTGATTGCCGTTGGCCGAGGTGACGAGGATCATGCCCGCCTGCCTAGCCCCGCGTTGCGCCAGCGGCGAGAGGCGCAACCCCGCGACCCGATGCCTGGGCGGTATCGTTGCGTCGATAGCGGCGCGGCATCGCCACCGACGCCTTGGCATCGCGACCGGCGCGCGCGCCTGCGTCATGACGGATCGAATGGCCGCAAAGTAGGCAATGAGGAGACTGTTGCATGTCCGCCACCGACGCACCGATGGTCTCGCCGGCCAAGTTGGCGCACGTCGTGCTGCGCACCTCGCGCTACGCCGAGATCATGGACTGGTACAAATATGTCCTCAACGCGACCGCCGCGTTCGAGAACGAGCATATCGGCTTCCTGACCTACGACGACGAGCATCACCGCATCGCGGTCATCAACATCCCCGATCTCGCGGCGCAGCCCGACGGCATCGCGGGGGTCCATCACGTCGCCTTCACCTACGATCGGATGACCGACCTGTTCGACAATTACGAACGGCTCAAGGCGCGCGGCATCGTCCCCGTACTGTCGATCAATCATGGTCCGACGACATCGCTGTATTACGCCGATCCCGACGGCAACCAGATGGAGTTCCAGGTCGAGAATTTCGCTACTGTCGAGGAATCGGGGCGCTTCTTCTTCTCGGAAGCCTTCGCGCTCAACCCGATCGGCGTCAATTTCGACCCCGACGACATGATGCGCCGGTTGCGGGCGGGCGAGGACGAGGCGGTGCTCAAGGCGCGGCCCCTGAGCGGCGCACGCGGCGTCGACGACATCGGGCTTCGTTGAAAAGGCTCGGCTAGTCGTACGACTCGAGCGTCGAGCGCAGCACGATCAGCGCGGCGATCAGCGCGGGGACGGCGAGCGCCGCCGACACCTCGGCACGCCCGAAGCCGCTGGCGAACAACAGCCCGCCGAACCACGGACCGAGTGCACTGCCCAGCCGCCCGACGCCGATGACGAAACCTGTGCCCGAGGCGCGCGCCGCGCCGGGAAAGCTGCGCGACACGACGGCATACAGGTTCGCCATGCCGCCGATGATGAAGAAGCCGACGGTCAGCGCCATCGCGGTCAGCCACGGGATCGTCGGCGGGATGATGCCGAACGCCGCGATCGCCAGCGCCGCGCCGACCATCGCGGTGGCGACCATTGCCTTGAGGCCGAAACGCGCCGCCGCGATGCCGATGACCAGCCCACCAAGGATGCCGCCGACATTCATCCACACCGAGACCAGCGCCGACTGCGACGCGCTATGCCCCGAACTCGCGACGAGCGACGGCATCCAGCTCTGGATGTAGAAGATCGACAGCACGAAGAGGAAGTATACCGCCGTCGTGCGTAACGTGGTGCGCAACCCCTTGCCCTTGAGGACGATGGCGAACGAGCTGCGCTTGACCGCCAGCGTCGGCGGGAGCTGCGCCAGCGCCGGCGCACCGCAGCGCGCCAGATAGGCGTTGATCCCCGCCAATGCCTGCGCGCCCGGGCGGCGCAGCAGGCCGGTCGGCGGCTCGGGCAGCCACACCGTAACGACCGCGAGCATGATTAGTCCGAGGATGCTCGCGGCGACGAAGATCGACTGCCAGCCATAGTTGGGCAGCAGCCACGCCGCGACTGCGCCGCCGAGGATTCCGCCCGCCGGAAAGCCGAGGTTGAGCAGGGTCACACTGAGGTCGCGGCGGCGCGCGCTCGAATATTCGGCCCCGAGCGGGTTGATTACCGCGATCATCGCGCCGACCCCGATACCGGTGCAAAAGCGCGACGCCGCGAGCCGGAAGATGTCGGGCGACAGCGCCGACCAGATGGTGCCCGCGACCATCAGCGCGAGGCTGGCGATCACCAAGCGGCGGCGGCCGTAGGTGTCGGCGAGCGGCGCGAGGAACAGCGAACCCATCGCCATGCCGACCAGCCCCGCCGAGAACACCGCCCCCAGCGCCGCCTTGCCGACCCCCCATTCGCGCGCCAGCGCGGGCGCGACGAAGGTGATCGCGAACACGTCGAAGCCGTCGAGCGCGCATAGTGCGACAGTCGCCGCAACTGCCCAGATCTGGAACGCGCTCATCGGCGCGGCGAGCAGGTCGGCGCGAAAGTCCGCAGGCGGTGCGGTCACGCGGCGGCGGCCAGCTGCGCCCGCGATGCGGCTTCCCGCGCCAGCATCGCCGCGAAAGCCGGGCGCGCGGTCAGCCGCTCCGCGAGGCCATCGAGCAGCGGGACGGACGACACATCGAATCCGGCGTTGCGCGCCACCGAAAACGCCCAGTTGAGATAGACATCGACGATCGATTCCGTGTCGAGCCACCAGCCGCGCTGCGCCAGCCGCGCCTCGGCATGGCCGAAGGCCTTTCGCGCCAGTTCGCGCGACTTCTCGCGCACCGGCTCGCCGTCGCCGGTGGTCATGCGCTGCGGATTGGCGATGCCCCGGATCAGCGGGTGCAGCGTGCCGCCGACGAAGCTCATGCCGCCGACCGCCTCGGCGCGGGCGCGCAGATCGGGATCGGCAGGGAACAGCCCGGCGTCGGGACGCAAGGCCGCGATCCAGGTCAGCATCGCGGCGAGTTCGTACAGCGGCTCGCCGTCGATCGTCAGTACCGGCACCTTGCCGAGCGGGGACACGGCCAGATAGGCCGGCAAGGTCTGCGCGCCCTTCGCCAGATCGACGAGGCGCAGCGCGTACGTCAGCCCCGCCTGTTCGAGCGCGCACACAGCGACCTGCGAGCACGCCCCGGGAAAATGGTAGAGGATCAGGTCGGGTTGCGTCATGCCGGGCACCTCAGAAACTGACCTTGCCCGTCACGCCGAAGGTCACCGGGGCCTGCCCGCCGTACGAGATCGGGTAGCCCGGGCCTTGGGTGGTGGCGTTGTTGAGCACACGCTCGTCGAGCAGGTTCTTGCCCCAAACCGACACCGTGTACCGGCTGTCGGTCGATGTCCACGCCAGCGATGCGTTGACCAGCACGTAGGAGCCCTGGCGCAGCGAGTTGTCGGCCTCGAAATAATAGTCGCCATTGTAGTTGGCGGTGGCGTTGACGTGCAGCCGCCCGAACGACACCGGCGTGTCGTAGTCGGCGGCGAGCGTGCCGACGAAACGCTGCGACTGCGGCACGCGATTGCCCGTCGCATCGACGACGATCAGCGTCGCGCCGCCCGTCGGCTTGGGGATGCTGCCGACCGCATTGCGGTATTCGGTAAAGAGCGCGTGGAGGATTTCGAAGCCGCCGCCGAGCGTCAGTGCGGTGGTCAGGCGTGCGTTGAAATCGACGTCGAGGCCGTAGATGCGCGCCTTCGCACCGTTGACGACGCTCTGCGCCAGCCCGACGAACTGCGTCACCTGGAGATTCGAATAATCATAGTAGAAGGCGCCGGCGTTGAGGCGCAGCCGCCGGTCGAAAAGCTCGGTCTTGAACCCCGTCTCATAGGCATCGAGCCGCTCGGGCAGATAGGCCGGATTGGCGGGGCTGAGGATGTTGAACCCGCCGCTCTTGATACCGCGATTGTACGAGGCATAGCCGAGCACGTCAGGGCCAAACTGATGATCGAGGGCGATGCGCCACGTCGGCTTCTTGATGGTCAGCGACGGCGGCGCATAGGCGATCGGCACGACAGTACCATTGTAGCGGTTGAGCTGCGCGCTGCCGACGAGATCGCGCTTTTCATAGGTATAGCGGCCGCCGATCGTCAGCTTGGTGCCGGGCAGAATTTCATAGCCGGCCTGCGCGAACGGGGCGACCGACTCGGTCGTCTCGATGCCGTTGGTCAGCGTGCTGGCGTTGGCCCCCGGTGGCCCGACGGGGCCGCCGTAGAATGCCGGGAAAAAGTTGCGGAAGATCGGCAGATTATCGTTCTTGTTGTGGAAGTAGAAGGCTCCGACCGTCCAGGTAAACGGCCCGACGCCCGGCGATGTCAGCTGGAGTTCCTGCGTGAAGCTCTCGTTATGTCCGTCGCCCTTGGCGATGCCGACGTAGAAGGTCGGCGTTCCCGACGGCAGGTCGTCGAAGATGTAGTTCGTCGCGCCGCGCCGGTACGCGGTGATCGACATCAGCTTGGCGAAGTCGAGATCGTGATTGATCGTCAGGCTCACGCCGCCCGACTTGAACGCCGAATAGGGATCGATTGGCGAATAAGTGTCGAAGCGGCTGCGGATCGGTCCCGCGAGCGGCACGATGAACGCTGTGCCGGGCGCGGGGACGAAGGTAAAGGTACGGTCGCGGCGATCGAGATAGTCGCCGATCAGCGTGATGTCGGTGCGCGACCCGGCATCGTAGAGCAGCTTGCCGCGCAGCGACAGCGAATGGAGGATCTGGAAAGTGTCATGGCCGGTGGTCAGGTTGGTGCCGTAACCCTCGCCCTGGTCGACATACTCGGCCGAGACGCTCGCAGCGAGATTGTCCGCCAGGCCGCCGGTGACGAAGACGCTGCCGCGCAGGGTCGCATAGCTGTCGATGCCCGCGCTGCCGATGAAGGCAAACTCCTGGCTGGGTTTACGCGTGGTGATCTGGATGACACCGCCGGTGGCGTTGCGCCCGAACAGCGTCCCCTGCGGCCCTTTCAGGATCGCGACCTGTTCGATGTCGGGCAGTTCGCGCGACCCCTCGCGCTGCTGCGGCAGATAGACCCCGTCGATATACAGCGCGACGGGGTTCTCGACGACATTCGACGAGGTGCCGACACCGCGGATCGAGGGCTGGAACGACAGGCCCCCCGACGTGCGTTGGTTGAGTCCGGGCGCGAGCAGCCCGAGCGTCTGCAACCCGGTAACGCCGGCGTTGGCGAGCTGCGCCCCGGTAACCGCCGTGATGACGATTGGCACCTTCTGCAGGTTCTCCGACCGCTTCTGCGCGGTGACGACGATCTCGTCGAGGCTGGTATCGTCGACTGCGGCGGCGGCGACCGGCGGCGTCGCGGTCTGTGCGGCGGCGGAGACGGCAAGCAACGTGAGCGCGGTCGCTCCCAGCCAGTAATTCACGCTGCGCATGACATTCCCCTTGACCAGATCTGTCGCTTCTGTGGCGACTGGCCGCAGGCTTAGGAGCATCGTGGGAAGGCGCGAAGAGTGTGAAAGCGCGCGCGCGATGCCGGGGGCGTATCGCCGCTAGCGTAACAGCTCCGCCGCCGCTGCGTCGACGATCGCGGCCCTGTCGAGGCGGTATTCGCGGTACAGGTCGCCGAGGCCCCCCTTTGGGCGGTCAGCGCACCGCGCGTCGGGAGTGGCCACCAGTTCGTTGGCGCGACCCGTTCGAGCACCTGCATCAATACGCGATTCCCTGCGGCGCGATCCGATCGCTGCGGCAGCTGCTTGAGGGAGAGAATTTTAGGGCGTACGATACCCGTTCGGTATCGGCACGACGCAAACCGTCGGCCAGCGAACCGGTCCTGGGGGAGGACAAGGCCTTGAAGCTAAGCCATTTGCGCGATGTCATCGCAGTTGCCGAAAGCGGTAGCCTGCGCGCGGCGGGGCGACAGCTCGGCATCGCCCAGCCGGCGATCACGCGCAGTATCCGCGAGATCGAACGCGACCTCGGCACCTCGCTGTTCGAACGCCATGCCAAGGGGGTGCGCCTGACCGCGATGGGGGCGGTTTTCGTGCGCCGCGCGGTGACGGTGCAGAGCGAATTGCGCCGCGCGCGCGAGGAGATCGAACAGCTCAAGGGCCATGCCACCGGCCAGGTGTCGATCGCCGTGTCGAGCGCGTCGGGCATCGCGCTGCTGCCGCTCATCCTCGCGGCGTTCCGCAAACGCTACCCCGACGCGCTCCTCAAGGTCACCGAGAGTCTGTTCCAGCCGATCGAGGGCGATATCGACTCGGGCGAGATCGATTTCTACGTCGGCCCGCTCGATGAGAAAATGTCGGCGACGCACCTTCTCGTGGAGAGGTTGTTCGACAATACGCGCATGGTGTTCGCGCGCCGCGATCATCCGCTGGCGGGCGTCAAGAGCCTGACCGAACTCGGCGAGGCACGTTGGATTCGCCCGTCCTTCTCGTCGCGCGTCCACGAGGCCGATTTCGAGGCGATGTTCGCGCGCGCCGGCCTGCCGCCGCCCGCGATCGTCATGCACACGCGCTCGCTGCTGATGACGCTGCTCGCGGTGGCGAGTTCGGACCTGCTGACCATCCTGCCACGGCAATGGCTCGAGATGCCGGGCACCGCCGATCGCGTCGCGGCGCTCGACCTCGACGAGAAGCTGGTTGCGGCCCCCGTGTGCATCGTCCGGCGCGGCGACGTCCCGCTGACCCCGCTCGCGGAATATCTGTGCGATCAGGCGCGCAAGGCGGGGGCGAACTATGCGCGGCGCGCGGGCGCCTCAGGCGGCCTGTAGCTCGGCCTTGACCGCCGATACGCGTCCCGTCGCGAAGCCGAGCAGCCCGTCCTGCCAGCGCTCGCCGCGCCACGCGACATGCTGGTCGGGCCGGATCAGCGCGAGCTTCGCCTGGTAGAGCGCAGCGAGATCGTCGGGGGGACGCACGACGGTCAGCGGCGTACCCGTCCGACGCGCCTCGGCTTCGGCGGCGTCGGTGTCGGCATCGCCGAACGCCAGCAGCGTGAAACCCTGCCCGAACAGGTCGTACAGCGAGCGCCCGTCGTCAAGCCAGGCATGCGGCGCGAGGCAGCCGGGTGCGGCATCGGGGAAATAGTCGTGCGTCATGCGCCAGTCTGCGGCGCCGGCTTCGTCGGCGAGCCGACGTAGCGGTAGCCGAGGATGACGCCCAGCGCATAGAATTCCTGTGCCTTGGTCGAGCGGATCAGGGCCGCGACCTCGGCGCGGATCAGGTCGCCGCGCGGGGTCTCGTCCTCGACGCCGTCGCGGAACAGCTGGTTGGCGAGGACGGCGTGATTGCCCTCGGCCTCGGCCATGACGAGGTCGTGGACCGGGCGGCGTTCGGTCTCATAGGCGTCGAGCAAGGCTTCCCCGCCCCAGCCCTGAAGCGTGGCGGCAAGTTTCCAGCCGAGATCGACGCCGTCGGCGATGCCCATGTTCATCCCGAAACCGCCGAACGGCGGGTGGAGATGGCATGCGTCGCCCGCCAGGAAGGCGCGCCCGCGCCGGTAGCGGTCCGCGATCAGTCGGCTGGCGACCCATTCGTCGGAACTGAGAATGCGATACGGCAGGTCGATCCCCGTCGATTTGGCGATCAGCGCGACGGCTTCGGCATCGCTCAGCTTGACTTCGGCAGGGAGATGCGTCGGCATGAAATACCACAGGTCGCCCGCGTCCATTCGGCCGATCAGGCTGGGGACGTCGGGGTTGATCTGCCAGTACATGACGCCAGGTCCGTGATCGTGCGCGTCGGCGAGCCCCGGGGCCTCGAAGATGATGTTGTAGTTGCGCGACAGGCCATAGGTGCCCGACATCGTCGCGCCGACCGCGTCGCGCACCGCGCTGCGCGCGCCATCGGCGCCGACGAGGTAATCGGCCGCGATGACGCGTTCGTCGCCGCTAGCGATGTCACGTACCGTGATGCGAATGCCGGTGTCGTCCTGCTCGAACGTCTTGAACTCTTGTCCGAAAACGATATCGACGCCGTCGAGGCTCTCGGCCCGGGCCTGCTGCGCGGGGCTGACGCCGGCCACGCCGGACAGATCGATCGGGCCGGCCGGGTCGTAGACCTTGGTCGGC
>CAXTSL010000034.1:6338-19145 GCA_964246975.1 uncultured Sphingomonadaceae bacterium | reverse complement strand
GGAATAGCGTGCGTCCTTGACTGGCGCGCAATTGAGCGCGTCGTCGAAGCGCACGAGGCTGCGCCCGCTCAGCCGCGTCACGAAATGCACGTGCGACGGGTAGTCGACGCCGAACGGCGACGCGGCTGCGAGCGTGTCGGCGATGCCCCAGCGGCGCAGGTGCTCGCGCGTCCGGACGTTGGTGGTCTTGGCGCGGGGCGCGTGGCCGGTGCGCGCGTTGCGCTCGAGGATGAGACAGTTGACCCCGCGACTGCCAAGCTCGATCGCCAGCGCGAGGCCGGTCGGGCCGCCGCCGCCGACGACGACGAGGGGTCGTTCGTTGGTCGCGCTGGTCTTCATGGTGGGGTTCCCGGGCATCGACCCGCTCTAACCCGCACGTTCGGGGCCGCGATGATGGCAAACCGCCCCGCACGATGCCGTTCGCGTATCGGCGGCGATGATGCGGCGGTATCGCCCGCGCCAATCCAGTATCTTCCGCGCCAGCCCGCACGCGCCGACGACGGACGGGCAAGGAGTCCGCATGTATCTTCGCAACAGCTGGTACGTCGTCGCCTGGTCGCGCGATCTCGCGTCGCCGCAGGCGATCATGGTGATGGACGAGCCGCTTGTCGTATTCCGCAAGGCGAGCGGCGGCGTCGCGGTGCTGGCCGACCGCTGCGCGCATCGTCAGTTACCGCTTTCGATGGGGACGGTCGACGGCGACGCGATCCGCTGCGGCTATCACGGCATGAAGTTCGATGCCGACGGCAGCTGCGTCGCGATTCCCAGCCAGGCGATGATCCCGCCGCGTGCCCGCGTCCGCGCCTATCCAGCCCACGAGGCGCACGGCTGGGTCTGGGCGTGGATGGGCGAGGCGGACCGCGCCGACCCGGCGTCGATCCCCGATTTCTCGATGATGACCGATCCCGCTTTCGCCGCGTCGGGCAAGACCAACCATGTCCGCGCGTCGTACGAGCTGGTCACCGACAATCTGATGGACCTGAGCCATGTCGGCTTCGTCCACACCACGACGATCGGCAACGCGGCGTTCGGCGAGAAGGGGCGGCTGACGGTGCAGCGCACCGCCACCGGGGTGCGCGCGCTGCGCCTCGTTCCCGAGGTGCCGCCGCCGCCGCTCTACGTGAGTTCGGGGCGCCTGCCCGCCGGCAAGTCGATCGACCGCTGGCAGGACATCGAATTCATCGCGCCGTGCTTCGTGCGCATCCACACCGGCGGTGCCGAAGCCGGGACGGGGGTGCTCGACGGCGAATACGCGCACGGCCTCAACCTGTGGGTGCTCAACGCGATGACGCCCGAAACCGCGACGTCGACGAACTACTTCTGGGGCTCGGTACGCGCCCACGCAATCGGCGACACGGCAGCCGACGCGCTGTTCTTCGACGGCGTCTCGGAGGCGTTCGACGAGGACCGTGTCGTCCTCGAAGCGCAACAAAAGGCGATGGGTGCGAACCTCGACGACTGGTCGCTGGCCTTGAAGGCCGACGCGGCGAGCATCGAGGCGCGGCGGGTGCTCGATCGTGCCATCGCCGACGAGAACCGGCCCGCCACGCGCGCCGTGGGTGCCGCCTGATGCCCGTCACCGGCATGCTGTCGTTCACGCTCGAGGTTCCCGACCTCGACGCGGGCGTGCAATTCTACGCCGACGCCGGCCTCGTCGCGACGGTCGAGGGCACTGTCGCGCGGCTGCGCTGCGCCGGGCAGGAGCGCGAGTCGATCACGCTGCTCGGCGGGTTTCCACGCAAGCGGCTGCACCATGTCGCACTGCGGGCCGAGGGGCTCGAGGCCATCGCCGCGGCGGTTTCGGACGCGGGCGGCGCGGTCGTCGATGCGCCCGAGGGTTTCAATCCGCACGGGCTCTGGGTGACCGATCCGCATGGCATGCTGCTGCACCTCAGCGACCACCCAGCCGACCCGGCGCTGGCGCAAGCGCCACCGTTCGAGATCAACGCGCCGGGCCGCGTCGTGCGCCGCCGTCGCTCGGCGGTGCTGCCCGCTGCCGCCTATCCCGCCCCGTCGCCGCTGCGTCTCGGCCATGTCCTGGTGTTCACGCCCGACGTGATGGCGAGCGTCGCTTTTGTGACGGGCGCGCTCGGCATGGGGCTGGCCGACCATGCGCAGGACATCATCGCATTCTGCTGCGCGCGCAAGGACAGCGACCACCATGTCCTCGCCTTCGCCAAGTCGCCCGGCACCGGCTTTCATCATGGCAGCTTTCAGGTCGCCGACCCCGATGCCGTCGGGCGCGGCGGGCGGGCGCTGGTGCGCAAGTCGGGAACGGGCGACTGGGGCTTCGGCCGCCACACGATCGGGTCGAACTTCTTCCACTACATCCAGGACCCGTGGGGGTCATGGTTCGAATATTATTCGGATATCGACTTCATCGACGATCATGCGCTGTGGACGCCGACCAATTACGCGATGGAAGACAGCCTCGCGAGCTGGGGGCCCGAGGTGCCATCGGACTTCGTCCACAACTACGAGGCTGACGCCGCCTAGCGCGGCCCGCCGAACAGCCTGAAGCGCGCACTGTTCGCGTCGGCGCTCGCCGATGTGCGCCCGGCCTCGTCGATGCGCAGCATGGCGCTGGCAGGGCGGAAAGCCGGCCAGTTCGGCAAGCCAAGCCCGTTGGGGTTGCCGGTCCGCGCGAAATTGACCCAGTACCCCACCATCATCGCCGCATGCGCGCGGTCGGCGGGTCCTGCGGCGGGCGCGTCGGGGGCAAAGAACTGCGGGACGAAATTGCCGAATATGTAAGAGATTTCGGCGACGTGCGAGGCGGTCGGCGAATAGGCGCTCTCGAACGCCCAGGTATAGCCATAGACCGCCGCCTTGCCGGTCTGCGCCTGGCCGTCGAGCCAGCGCCACACCGGCCCGCGGATCAGCAGGTCGCCGACGAGTGCCTCCGCCGACGTCTTCGCCGCCGCGTCGGTGTCGGCGGGATACAGCGCCAGCAGCGCGGGCGCGCGCGGTCCGAATGTCTTGGCGGCGGCGGTGCGGAACTGCGCCGCGTCGCGATGCGGCAGCGCCTGCGCGAGGAAGACGTAATCCTCGCGCTTATTATAGCCCGCGAGCAGCGGCACGTCGTTCTGCCGTCCGGCGCGGAAAATCTCGGCGGGCCGCGCCGGGATGACGCGGCCGTCGACTCCGGCGGTGAAGATGAACGGTGCGCCGCCGCGGAAATCCCAGGCTGCGGCGCTGTTGATCCGCTCGGCAGGCAGGGCGCGGAGTTGCGCGATCGGATCGGGACCGAGCGCGCCCAGCCCGCCCGCGAACGCCATGCCGCGTATGCCGATCTCCGACACCATCGGGATTTCGGAGAACGACGAGCCGCTTTCGCCGATGGCGCGCGCGAACAGCCCCTTGGCCAGCGGCGACGACATCAGCAGGCTGACCGACGCCGACCCGGCCGACTCGCCGAATACCGTAACGTTGGCGGGATCGCCGCCGAACCGGGCGATATTGGCTTGAACCCAGCGCAACGCGGCGATCTGATCCTGCAGCCCGAAATTGCCCGCCGGGCCGTCGGCATCGCGCAGCTTGGGATGCGCGAAGAAGCCCATCACGCCGAGGCGATAGTTGAGGCTGACGACGACGACGCCCTTGCCCGCGAGCACCGAACCGTCGGTCTTGGGATTGCGTGAGGTGCCGAACTGAAAGCCGCCGCCGTGGATCCACACCATCACCGGACGCTTCTCGGTCGCGGTCGTCGCCGTCGTCCAGATGTTGAGGGTCAGGCAATCCTCGCTCTGCGGCCCGACCTTCGAGCCGCCGTCGCCGAGGCCCTCCTCCATCAAAGTCGACCAGCAGCGGCTGCCGAACCGCGTCGCGTCGAGGATACCGGAAATCGCTTCGGGCGGCTGCGGCGGCTGCCAGCGCAGGTCGCCGACGGGTGGCCTTGCATAGGGGATGCCCTTGAAGGCCAGGACGCCATCGGCACGCGGGCTGCCGCGCACGCTGCCATCGGTGGTCTGAACGGTCTCGGTAAGCCGGCCGGGCGCGGCGGTGGCGGGGACCGCGACCGCCAGCAATGCGAAAACGGCAAAATCAGGACGGCGCATGCAATCTTCCTTCCGCATCGCGCATCAAGGCGTCGAGGCGATCGTTGAAGTCGGTACCGACGGCTTGCGGGAAATGATGCGGCGACGGCACGACGACGTGTGTCCCGCCGCCCAGCGCCGCGACCTTGCGCCCGACCGCCTCGAACGCCGCGTTCCAGCCGCCGGTGACGACGAGGAGCGGGATGGCAGCCGCGCGGATGATGTCGAGCTCACGCAGGATGTCGGCGCGCGCCGGCACCTTGAGGCGCGCGATGCCGCGACCCATGCGCTGGAATTCGGCGTCGTTGCTGCCGCCGCGAATCTCGGGCGGAATGCCGAGCAGGGTCGCGAACCGCCGCGCGCGCGTCGTCGCCGAGAACGACAACATCCGGACGCCGACGATCCTCAACACGAAGCGCCGCACCGCCGCGTCGTCCATCGCGATCCCCTGCATCGCGGGTTCGATCAGCGTCAGCGAGCGCACAAGTTCGGGACGCCGCGACGCAGCGGCGAGCGCGACCGCGCCGCCGAAGCTGTGGCCGACGAGGTGTGCACCGCCGTCGAGCAGGTCGGCGGCCCATTCGCCATCGGCCTCGGCATCGTCGGGGCGGCCGGGGTCGGCGCTGCGCCCATGCCCGGGCCGGTCGGGCACGACGATGTGCCAGCCGCGTGCCGCGAGGCCCTGCTGATTGGCGAAATGCGTGTCGCCGCCGACCGAACTGCCCTGCGCGCTGCCGTGCACCATGACGACGCGCGGACCCTCGCTGCCCCACTGCGTCAGGTGAACCGCGCTCACAGCGACGCCCGCGCTTCGAGTGGACCGATGTCGCCGCCCGCCAGCCAGGCGCGCCCGTGCGCCAGCAGCGCCGCGATCCCGGGGCCGCGCAGGCCGGGCATCGTCTTGCTTACCGTCAAGCCGAGCTGCGTCTGGAGATAGGCAAGGTGACGATAGCCGGGCGGATACGACGCGAGCAGGGCCGAATCGAGCGCCACGGCAGCCCCGGGCTGGACGGGAACCATGTGGTCGAGGTCATAGACCGGCTGGCGCAATCGGAGCAGCCAACGACCGTCGTGGCGCTGCCACGCATCCCAGAAGCGCCCGTAGCACACGACGTCGACGAGCGTGCCGTGGACCTCGGCGCGCTGGACGATGGTGGTACGCGTGATCGCGACCGCGCGGTCGCCGGTCACGTCGACCGTCGTGCCGTTCATCGTGTGGATGACGGTCAGCCCCGTGTCCCATGCCGCGCGGCTGCGCGCCATGAAATCGGCAGCGCTGGCCTCGCACCAGGTCGTATGCATGCGGCCCTGCGGGTGCCACAGCGCCGCGAGGCGGTCCCATTCGCCGCCGTCGCGCCAGATCGCCCAGTTCGCGATGCCGTCGCGGATCGCCGCCGCATCGATCACGGTTGCTCCGCGCGCTTCAGGATCGCATCGAGATCGGCGCGCGCATAATAAGTGCCGCTGCGCACGACTCCCGCGATGCGGTGCAGGTTGGCGACGCCGGCGATGGGGTTGGCGTCGAGCAGGACGAGATTGGCGTCCTTGCCCGCTTCGACCGTTCCCATCCGCGCTTCGCGTCCGAGGAAGCGCGCGCCGTTGAGCGTCGCCAACTGCAGGACGCGCAGCGGCGACAGCCCGGCCTCGGCGAGCAGGTCGAATTCGCTGTGCAGCGAGGCGCCCGCGACCAGCCATTGCCCGCCGAAATCGCTGCCCGCCAGCATCTTGACTCCGGCGCGGTCGAGCATTTTGGTCAGTTGCAGCTGGCGTTTGAACAGCGCCTCGAGCGTCGCACGCTGATCGGGCGCGATCTTCGCGGTGAAACTGCGCCCGACATCCTGCCACAGCGCGCGATCGTCGGCGGGGACGTAGCGCAGGTCGGGGTTGCCGGTGAAGCTGGCGTCGTCGCCGAGTTCCATGGCGCGGACGCGAATCAGCGTCGGCACCTGCCAGGTGCGGCTTACCGCAAAGGTCTTCGCCAGCGCGCGGCACTTGGCATCGTCATAGGTGTCGAGGATGCGCTGGAGCAGCTTGAAGCCCGCCGCGTCGATCAGCAGCGTCGGATTGGCGGTCAGGCGCTTGAGCGCCGCTGGCGGCAGGTCGAAGGGAATGCCGCGCACCGGCAGGTCGATGTAGGCCTGTCTGATCGCCGCCTCGTCGGTCGAGCACGCCTCGAGCAGGCTGCCCTGCGGCCCGAGATGTTCGATCGACGCGATGCCGCGCCTGACCGCGTCGCGCACGTCGACACTGGGCGACAGATGCCCTGCAAAGGGAAGTTTCGCCTTTGCGGCCGCATCGGCGACGGCGACGAAGGCGGGCGGCGCGAGGTCGACGATCTTGATGAAGTCGGCACCCGCCGCCGCCTGGCGACGGACTTCGGCAGCCGCCGCCTGCGGATTTCCCGCGAGCGGCCCCGCGAACACCGTGCCGGGGGCGGCGAGCAGTTCGGGCGCGACCGGCGGCATCGCCAGCGTGCCTGCGCGCCGCGCGGCGAGCAGCGCGTCGTTGCCCGCCATCTGGCGATAGCCGGTGATGCCGTTCGCCACCATTAGCGGCAAGCTGACATCGGGCCGCCCCGCGTTGAGCGGGTGTGCGTGCATGTCGAGATAGCCCGGCACGACGAACTTGCCGCGCGCGTCGATGCGGGTGCCGCCGTCGGGGATTTTCCGCGCGATGCGGACGATCTTGCCGTCCGCGATCAGGATCGACTGCCCGGGCCGGAGCGCGCCGGTGCGCGTATCGACGACAGTGACGCGGTCGAGGATGATGGCCGCGTTGGCCGAGCCCGCGATCAGGCAGAGTGCGATGGCGACAGCGCTGCGCATCGCCCTAGAACCGCACGGCGGCGCGGACGCCGTAGGTGCGCGGCGCCGTCGTCCCCGCGATGACGATGTTGGCCAGTGGATGCGTCGAAAGATAGGCGGGAACACGGTCGCCCTCGATATTGCGGACGTAACCCGACACCGACCAGCGCTCGTCGGCTGGCCCGAACGAAATTTGCGCGTTGCTGCGCCATGCCGGTTCGACCTTCTGCTGCGGCAGGTACAGGAAACCGCCGAAGAAGCTCGTCTTGTGCTGCGTGTCGGCGCCGAGCACGACCTGATAGTCGCCGAGCTCGACAGTGTGCTGCGCCGAGAAGTTGAGCGTCCATTTTGGCGAATTGTATGACGGGAACGCCGAGCAATCGACGGTGTAGCTGTTGGTCACCGTCGATAGCGTCGTAGCGCACCCCGAAACCGGCGGTGTTCCGGCGTTCTGCGCGATATAGCGGAAATCGCCGTTCTGCGCGTCGAGATACTGGATATTCGTGCTGATCAGCGTGCGCGGCGTCAGCAGGAAACGGCCTTCGATCTCGACGCCGCGAATGCGCGACCTTCCGATGTTCTGCGTGATGTTGGCGGTGCGCGGCGGCACCGACAGGTCGGGGCGCACCGCCGACACCTGCTGGTTGCGATACTCCCACCAGAACGCCTCGACGTTGAGCTGCAGGCGGTTGTCGAAGAAGCGATTCTTGACGCCGAGCGTGTAGGCGGTGATCGTCTCGGGCTGGTAGGTCTCGAAGCCCGTCGCGGGCGAGAAGCCGCCCGAGCGATACCCCGTCTCGATGCTGGCGAAGGCGAGCGACTGGTCGGCGACGTCGAATTCGACCGCGCCGCGATATGTGACCTTGGTGTTCTTCAACCGCGTGTCGTCCGACCGGTCGCTGCGGATGACGATTGCGCCCGACGGCACGCCGTTCACGATCAGCGGCCGCGGCGCGCCGCCCGGCGCGGGAAAGGCGAACGGAATGAGCGACGGATCCTCGACCAGCGGGAACAGCGGTGCGGTCGGGCAGGTCGGAACGTTGTTGATCCGAACCTGGCAAGCGATGGTGCCAGCGACCGCGACGCTAAGATAGGTCTTGTGGTCCTCGGTATAGCGCACGCCACCAACGAGGCGAAGGCGATCGCTGAGATGCGCGGTAACGCGTCCGAACGGGGCGTATGACTTGGTGCCGAGGCGCGAATTCTGGAAGGTCGTGGTCGCCGATGCGCTGAGCGCGGTCCGGCTGTCGATGGTCTCGTGGTAGTAATAGAGACCGAGGGTGTAATCGAAGATGCCGATGCGGTCGCCGGTCAGCCGCGCCTCGATGCTGTACTGATTGTCTTCCTCGCGCTGGCGATACGCGAACGCACCCGCCGTCGAGAGGTAGTTCAGGTCGTTGTTGCGCCACGCCGGCGTTACGGTGATCGTGCCGAACGAGGTCTTGAGATCGATCTGCGCATTGGCGCCGTAGAAGTTGTTATCCTGGAACGGCGAGATCGCCAGCGCGTCGAGGCGGCGGCCCGCCGGCCCTGTGGGCACCGTCAGACGATAAGCCTGCGATGCCGCCGACAGCACGCCTTCGTCGAGGTCGAGGTTTGCCGGAATGAAGACATTGGCTCCGGCAGCGGGGCTGAACACGTAGTTGCCGATATAGCTGACCGAGGCGCCGTCGCCGCCGGTGTGGCTATAATCGGTGGCAACGCGAACGGTGAGGTTGGGCGTCAGTTCGGCCTTGAGCTGCGCGCGCAGCGAGCTGAGGTTCTCGTCGCTGCCGCCGTCGCGCAGATAGCCGTCGTGGCTCGAATGGCTGGCGGAGAGGCGGAACGCGCCGTTGTCGCCCAGCGGCACGTTGATCGCGCCCTCTCCGGTGATCGTCTTGTAGTTGCCGAAGTTGGCGGTCGCATAACCCGACAGGTCGCCCAGCTTGGGCTGCACGGGGATGACGTTGATCGCGCCGCCGGTGGCGTTGCGGCCGTACAGCGTGCCCTGCGGACCCTTGAGGACCTCGACGCGCTCGAGGTCGAAGAAGACGCCGGTGGTGCCCGCCGGGCGGCCGACATAGACGCCGTCGTAGTTGAAAGCGATCGCCGGATCGCTGTTCGGCGTGACGGTGAAATTGCCGACGCCGCGAATGAAGATCAAATTGCCCGTGCTCGTCGGCTCGACGGTCAGCGCGGGAACCTGCTCGCTCAGCCGGTCGACCTGCGTAATTCCCGCCGAGATCAGGTCGGACCCTGACACGACGTCCACCGCGACGGCGGCGCGCTGCAGATTTTCGGACTTGCGTTGCGCGGTGACGACGATGTCGCCGAGACCTTCGCTCGGCGCGGCTTGGCCTTCGGCCGCCTGTTCGGACGCGCCGGGAGCGGCCTCGGATGCGGTTTGCCCAACCGCAGTCATGGGCAGGCACAAAAGCATTGCCGTTGTCGTCAGCCAAGTCGCGCGCATGTCGATCTTCCCCTAGAGCGCCGCGAGATCGCCGGCAGGCGGTCGTCGCGATCGTTAGGGCCGGGCGTAAAGCAACTCGACGGTCATAAAACGATGGAGGTTCGCCACTTGCGATGTTGAAACGGCATCGCGCTCAAACCTTGGCCCAGCGCGGCAGCAGCGCGGCGGCGTTGTCGTACCCGATGCCTCGCACGCTGCGTGGCGCAAGACCCGCTCCGCCCAATCCGCGCACCGCATGGTCGAGCGCAAAGAACGGATAATCGCTGCCGAACAGGATGTGCGTGTCGGGCACCAGCGACCGTAATGCCGCAAGATTGGGCCGCGACCACGCCTGCGCGCCCTCGAAATACAGCCCGGCGAACTCGGCCTCGATACCATTTGGGAATAATTCGATCATCCGCTGCGGCCCGACCGCCGACCAGTGGGTGAAATCGGCGAGGCGCTCGATCAGCAACGGCATCACCCCGCCACCGTGGGCGAAGATGAAGCGGATGCGCGGATAGCGCCGTAGCGTCCCCGAGGTGATCAGGCTGAAGATCGTCCGCGCGGTGTTCATCGGCCAGTCGATCCACGACCCGTCCATGCCGGGCTGAAGATAGGTTAGCGACGCCGGAGGGCAGCACGCCGCGTCGTGCGGATGGACGAACATCACTGCGTTCGCAGCGTTCAGACGCTCCCAGACGGGGGCGAAGTGCGCGTCGCCAAGCCACCGGTCACCGTAACTTGTCGCAAGACCAAAGCCGTCGGCGCGCAAATTGGTCAGCGCAAAGTCGATCTCCGCCAGCGTGCCGTCGATATCGGGAAACGGCAGCGAGGCGAACAGCCCGAAACGCCCCGGATGCGCGACCGCCAGCCCGGCGGCGAACTCGTTCGAGCGCCGTGCCGTCGCGCGCCGCGCTGCGGCATCGCCCGACAAGATCGGCCCCGGATAGGCCATCCCGACCCGCACGCCCGCACGGTCCATGTCGGCGACCGCGCGCTCGGGGCTCCACGACGCGGTGAGTCGCGCGAAGCCCTCGGGCGCTCCCGGTGGGCGGATGTGGTGGTGGACATCGATCAGCCCGGCAGGCAACTTCGGACGGGTCGCCGCGCAGCACCCGCACGCCGCCGCGGCCCCCAGCCCGGCAAGCAGGGCGCGGCGCGCCAGCACCGCGATCAGGCCGCGACGACGCGGTTTTCGATATGCCCCAGTCCGTCGATCTCGACGCGCAACACATCGCCGACCTTCAGGAACGACGGCGGCGACATCGCCAGCCCGACACCGCTCGGCGTTCCGGTCGACAATATGTCTCCTGGTTCGAGCGTCATCACCGTCGAGAGGTACGCGATCTGATCGTAGATATCGTGGATCATGCTCGCGGTGTTGGCGCGCTGGCGAACCTCGCCGTTGACCAGCATGCGCAGGTCGAGCGCCATCGGATCCGCGATCTCGTGATCGAGCGTCAGCCATGGGCCGATCGGCCCGTGCGTATCCCACGACTTGCCGAGTGTCATCGTCATCGACCGCTTCTGCCAGTCGCGCACCGAGACATCGTTGGCGACCATATAACCGCCGATGACCGCGCGCGCGTCGGCGGCGGCGACGCGGCGGCAGCGCGCGCCGATCACCACCGCAAGCTCGGCCTCATAGTCGAGCTGGTCGGACTCGTCGGGCTTGACGACGTCGCCATAAGGATCGTTGACGCAGCTCGTCTGCTTGTTGAACCACAGCTGATAGCTCTGCTCGGCATAGCCCGCGCCAACAGCTTCCTTGGCGTGTTCGCTATAGTTCATGCCGATCGCGAGGAACTTGCGCGGGACGGGCACCGGGGCGTGGAGCGTCACCTCGGTCAGCGGTATCCGCACCCCCTCGCGCACCGCGTCGAAGGCGGCGATGGCGCCGTCGCCGGCGGCCAGGAAGCCGATGACGTCGTGCGGCAGGCCGGGCGCGGCGACCGCGAGGTCGATCAGCGCGTCGCCGACGACCTTGCCGAGCCGGGCGCGCCCGTCCGTCGAGAAAAGCGCCAGCGGCATCGTTACCCTTTCAGTGTTTCGAGCGCGATATCAGCGCCGCCACCTGCCAGCGAGAGGCCGTTTTCGGGCCCGCGATACCGTAGCGGCATCAATCGCATTTTCCGCCTCGTGCCTCGCAAGCGTCACCGCACGAAGGTCCGGCTTACGCGGGTCTTGGCCGAAAGCGGACGGGCCTTAGCGGCCCGCCACCGGGAATCCCTTGTCGCGCAGCCACGCGTCGACCTTGGGGTCGCGCCCGCGGAAGTTGCGGAAGGCCTGCGCCGGGTCGACGGTGTTGCCGACCGACATGATCGTGTCGCGGAAGCGCTTCGCGACGACGGGATCATAGGGCCCGCTGCCTTCCGTGAACGCCTCGTAGGCGTCGTGGTCGAGCACCTCGGCCCAGAGATAGCCGTAATAACCCGCCGCATAGCCGTCGCCGGCGAAGATGTGCCCGAACGCCGGGATGCGGTGGCGCATCACCATCTCCGACGGCATGCCGAGTTCGGCGAGCGTCGCCGCCTCGAACGCCTTCGGGTCGATGTCGGCGTCGCCCGCGAGGTGGAGCTTCATGTCCATGATCGCGCTCGCCTGCGCCTCGACGACATGGAAGGCCTGGTTGAAGTCGTGCGCGCGCTTGATCTTGGCGACCAGCGAGGCGGGCAGCGGCTCGCCCTTCGCGTTGACCAGCAGCTTCTGGACTTCGGGCGTCGTGAACCAGTTCTCGTTGACCTGGCTCGGGAACTCGACGAAGTCGCGCAGCGTGTTGGTCCCCGACAGTGTCGGGTAGGTGACGTTCGAGTTGAGGCCATGCAGCGCGTGGCCGAACTCGTGGAACATCGTGCTGGCATCGTCGAATGAGATCGTCGTGGCGACGCCGTTCGGGGCCTTGATGAAGTTGCTGTTGTTCGAGACGATCGTCGGCACGTCGCCCGCGATGCGCGCCTGCTCGCGGTACGCGCTCATCCACGCGCCGCTGTTCTTGCCGGGCCGCGCATAGGGATCGAAATACCACAGGCCGACGTGCTTGCCGCCCGGTCCCTTGACCTCCCAGACGGTGACGTCGGGGTGGAAGACGGTCAGGCCACTCAACTTGTTGAAGGTGAAGCCGTAAACCTTGTTCGCCGCAAAGAACATCGCCTCGCGGACATGATCGAGCTGGAGATACGGCTTCACCTCGTTCAAATCGAGGTCGTATTTCGCCTTGCGGACCTTCTCGGCGTAATAGCGATAGTCCCACGGCGCGAGCTTGAAGCCGCCTTTTTCGGCATCGACGACGGCCTGCATCACCGCCACATCGCGGTGGACCTGCTCCACTGCAGGCTTCCACGCCGCCAGCGACAACGCCAAGGCCTTGTCGGGGGTCTTCGCCATGCGGTCCGCCAGCGTCCAGTGCGCGAAGGTCGGATAGCCGATCAGCTTCGCCTGCGCCGCGCGCAGCTTGAGGATCTGCGCGACGATGACGTTGTTGTCGGTCGCGCCGCCCATGTCGCCGCGCCGCGTCCACAGCTTGAACCCCGCCTCG
>CAXTSL010000034.1:0-6328 GCA_964246975.1 uncultured Sphingomonadaceae bacterium | reverse complement strand
CATGCACCAGCGCGCATCGCCTTCGTCGCCGCGGTGCTTCCCGCCTCGCGTGCCGCACGGTCGTCGGCGTAGGTCAGGAACGGCTCCATCGACGAGCGCGTGTTCGAGATCACCCACTTGCCCGGCAGCTGGCGCTTGGCGGCCTCGGCGGCGGCAGCATCGACCTGCGCCTTGGGCAGGCCCCTGAGCTGCGCCGCGCTGTCGAGGACGAGCTTCTCGTTCTCCTCGTCGGTCAGCTGGTTCTGCGCGAACTTGGTGTAAAGGGCTGCGAGCTTCTGGTTGTTTTCCGCAAACGCCGTCTTGTCAGCCAGCGACAGCTTGGCGCCCTGCTGGACGAAGCGGTTCCAGTAGACCCAGACGAGGCGCTGCTGCTCGGGCGTCAGCCTGGCCTTGGCGGGCGAATTATAGACCGCGTCGATACGCGCGAACAGCTTGGCGTTCTGCGTGATCCGGTCGCCCATCGCGGCGAACTTCGGCGCGATCTCGACTTCGACCTTCTGGAATTCGGGCGACTTGAGGTTGCCCGACCAGATGCCGAACAGCGCACCGCCCCGGTTGAGCGCCGCGCCCGCGAGTTCGAGCGGCAAGATCGTGTTGGCGAAGGTCGCAGGCGCGGGATTATTGGCGACCGCCTCGATCTCGCGCAGATTGTCCGCCATCGCGGCGTCCATCGCGGGCACGAAATCGGCGACCCTGACGCCCGCGAAGTTCGGCTCGCCGCCATATGGCCCGGTCCACGGCGCGAGGATCGGGCTCGCGAGCGCGGGCGCGGGTGCGGCGGCGAGCGGCGCGGCGAACACGGCAGCGGCGGCGACACCGGCCATCAGACGGACTTTCAATGTGGTTCTCCCCAAAGGCGATGCGCGCGTCCTAGCGCAGCGCGGGGGCGGCGTCAGCCCGTATCGCGCGCGGCCTAGAAATGCACCGTTGCGGCGACCCGCACCTGACGCGGCTCGACGGGCTTGAAGTGGATGTCCTCGACACCCTCGTCAGGCTCGCCAGGCAGGCGCGACGCGTAGAAATAATTGATCTCGGCGTCCTTCGACTGGAGGATGTTGAGCAGGCTGACCGCGATTTCGTAGCGGTCGTAGCGATAGGCGACACGACCGTTGACCACCGTCGTCGGCTGCGACCGCACGCTGTCGTCCTCGATCAGCGGCACGCTGCCGAAGTGGCGCAGGCGCAGGCTGCCGGTGAAGCCGCCCGACTGGACCACCGCGCCCGCCGCGACGACGGTTTCGATCGCGCCCGGAATATGGTCCTGCCCGCGCGGCAGATCGGTCAGCCGCCCTTCCGAATATGTGTATTCGGCATCGAGGGTCAGCCACTTCGTCGGCTGCCAGAATGCCGCTAATTCGAGCCCCTGCCGCCGCGACGGACCCTGCGGTTCGGTGGTGCCGCCGTCGCCGACGAACAGCAGTTCGGACTGCAGGCGCAGCCGCCATGCGGTCGCGGTGACCGACAGGCCTGTCAGCGGCCTGACGCGCACGCCCGCCTCGTAGCCCTCGGCGCGCACCAGAGCATCGACCGGCTGCACCGCGTTGCCGTCGTTGGGGTCGATATTGATGCTGGTGCCGCGCGCGTCGTTCGAATGGAAGCCGCGACCGTAGTTGGCGTACAGCTCGACCGCGTCGATAGGAGTCCAGGCGACCGACGCCTTGGGGCTGAAGATGTTGGCGTGACGCCGCCCCGAATTTGCCGCGAGGTCCGCGCGGACATCGAAATGATAATAGTCACCGCGCGCGCCGAGGATGACGCGCAGCCTGTCGGTCGGGTGCAGCGTCGCTTCGGCGAACAGACCGCCCGAGCCTTCCTCGACGTCGTCCTGCCGCACGGTCTGCAGCCGCACGCGCCCCGCCGTCCGGTACAGCCCGACGCTGGGGATGAAATCGAAGCGACCCTCGCCGCCGAGCAGCAGCTCGACAGGCATGCCCAGGACAGCGGCCTTGAACCGCTTGTCGACGCGCCCGCCGACGACGGTGCGGCGGTCGGCCTGTTCGAATTCGTCGCCGTTGACCGGGTCGTCGAGGAAATAGGTGAAGTTCGAAAACAGCTTGAACTTGTAGTAATGCGCGTAGGCGAGCGCGCTCAGCGGCGTGTCGCCGTCCTCTGTCCATTGCGAGACCAGCCCGAGGCGCGTCGTGCGCCCGCCGAGATCGCTGTCGAGAAAACCGAGGCGACCGATCAACCCCGAGGCGATGGCGCGCTGCGGCACCTGCTCGTCGGACTTGAAATCGACGTGGTACGCCGACAGGCTGGTCCGCAGCGTCCCGCCGCCGAGCGGTACGGTGTATTTGCCGAACGCGCTGAACAGGCGGAGATTTTCCCTCAGGTCGTAGCGCCCGTCGTCATGGCGCGCCTCGACCGCGAGCAGCGCGGTGCCCGCCCCGAGCTTTGCCGAGCCCGCCGCGACGCCGCGATTATAGTCGCCCGTGCCGCCCTCGAACGACAGGCTGGGGGCGGCGAATTCGTCGTAGGTCCTGAACTTGCCCGCCCCGGCAGTGGCGAAGTCGCCGAGATCGGCGCGGTACGGCCCCTTGCTGTAGTCGATATATTCGATCGTCTCGGGGATGATGAAGTTGAGGTCGAGATAGCCTTGGCCGTGGCCGTGGCTGCGGTAATTGAGCGGCACGCCGTCGAGGAAGCCGGCGAAGTCGGTGCCGTGGTCGAGGTTGAAGCCGCGCAGGAAATACTGGTTGGCCTTGCCGCCGCCCGAATGCTGCGTGGCGATCAGTCCGGGGACGACTTCGAGCAGTTCGCCGACGCGCTGCAAGGGCCGCGTATCGAAGTCGGCGCGCCCGACATGACCTTCGGAGGCGGCGGCGGCGACGCCGATGAGGTCCTGCGCGCGGCCATAGACGACGATCGTCGCGGGGTCGCTGGCGTCGGCGGCCTCGTCGGCGCGCGCCGCGCGGCCCGACAGGCCCGCCAGCGCCGCGCCGAGCAGCAGGCCATGTCGCATCCGATGCATCGTCGATGGTCGCATGCCGATACCCCTCGGTGCCGAGCGTCACAGACCCTGCAGCATCGGTAAGCAGTTTACCTGAATCATGCTTACGTTCAGTTCACGTTTACGTTCCCGCGACCGCGAAAGTTGCACGGGACTTTGCGGCGCGGCGGATTTTCGGCGATGCTGCCCCCCGTGCAGCGCGTGACCATCTCCATCGACGACGACCTCGCGCGCGCCTTCGATGCCCTGCAGCGCGACCGGGGCTATGCCAGCCGCTCCGAAGCGGTGCGCGACCTCGTCCGCCAGGCGGTCGAGACGGCGCGGCAGGACGGCGCGGCAGGAACGCAGTGCGTCGCCAGCCTGTCGTATGTCTACGACTACCGCGTCCGCGCCCTCGCCGAACGGCTGCTCGAACTCCAGCATGCGCACCACGACCTTGTCGTCGCAACGACACACGTTATTCTCGATCACGCCTCGTCGCTGGAAACGGTGATCCTTCGGGGTCCGACCGCCGCCGTGCGCGACCTCGCCGACCGCATCCGGGCCGAGCGCGGCGTGCGTTTTGGCGCAATCAACCTCGTCAGCGTCGAGCCGAACGACACGCACGCGCACGCGCATGACCACCGCCACCACAATCACGGCCACAGCACGCCGCCGCGCGGCTAGGACTGTCGGCGCGGCGGCGGGATGACAGCGCCTCCGAACGCGCTAGAACGAGCCAGTGCCCGCCGCCCCGCAACCCGCCCCCCCACCCTCGCCGATGATGGCGCAATATCTTGGGCTCAAGGCCGGGGTGCCCGATTGCCTGTTGTTCTACCGGATGGGCGATTTCTACGAGCTGTTCTTCGACGATGCCGCCGCTGCCGCGGCGACGCTCGACATCGCGCTGACCAAACGCGGGCTGCACGAGGGGGCCGACATCCCGATGTGCGGGGTGCCGGTGCACAGCCACGAGGTCTATCTTCAGCGGCTGATCAAGGGCGGCCACCGCGTCGCTATCGCCGAGCAGATCGAGGACCCGAAGGCGGCGAAGGCGCGCGGCGGCAAGTCGGTGGTGGCGCGCGCCGTCGTCCGCATCGTCACGCCGGGCACCCTGACCGAAGGCGCGCTGCTCGACGCGCGCGCGTCGAACTGGCTCGCCAGCGTCGCGCCGACGGCGGCGGGCATCGGGTTGGCGTGGTGCGATGTTTCCACCGGCGCATTCCGGACGTTGGCCTGCGACGCGGGCGGACTGGCGGCGGCGCTGGCGCGGATCGGCGCGGCGGAGGTCATCGCGCCTGAAGGCTGGACGGCGGAAGGCGCGGCAACGACGCCGCGCCCGTCGCGCGACTTCGATGGGGCCGCGGGCGAGGCGGCGCTCAAGCGCCAGTTCGGCGTCGCCACCCTCGACGGCTTCGGGCGTTTCACGCGGCCCGAGCTGGCGGCGGCGGGGGCGCTGCTCGTCTATCTCGACCGCGCCGGGGCGGGGACGCTGCCGCTGCTGTCGCCGCCGCAGTGCGAGGTCGCCGACGGCTGCATGGGCATCGACGCGGCGACACGCCCCAGCCTCGAGATCGTGCGCGGCCCCGGCGGCGGGCGCGCGGGCAGCCTGCTCGAGTGCATCGACCTGACCGTCACGGGCAGCGGCGGGCGGCTGCTCGCCGACGATCTCGGCGGTCCGCTGACCGACGCGGGGGCGATCGCGGCGCGCCTCGATGCGGTCGGCTGGTTCGTCGGCGGGGCCGTGGCGCGCGGCAAGGCGCGCGAGGCGCTCAAGGCCTGCCCCGATATCGAACGCGCGCTGTCGCGCCTCGCGCTCGGGCGTGGGACCCCCCGCGATCTGGCAGCGGTGCGCGACGGGCTGGCGCTGGCGCTGGCGCTGAAGGCGATGCTCGGTGCCCAGGCCCCGCTCGGCCTGCCCACGCTGCTCGTCGCGACGTGCGCGGGCATCGGCGCGCACGGCCACGACATCGAGCGGCTGCGCGCCGCGCTGGTCCCCGAGCCGCCCGCCGACGTGGCGAAGGGCGATTTCATCGCGCCGGGCTACGACGCCGCGCTCGATGCGCTGCGCGCGGCGGCAAGCGACGGGCGGCAGCTGGTCGCGGCGCTCGAAACGCGGCTGCGCGGCGACAGTGGGGTGGCGACGTTGCGTATCCGCCACAACAACGTGCTCGGCTATCATATCGAGGTCGCGGCGCGCGCCGCCGATCCGCTGCTGCGCGCCGATAGCGGCTTCACGCACCGCCAGACGCTGGCCGGGGTGGTGCGCTTCGGCTCACCCGAGTTGCACGATCTCGGCTTGCGGATCGCGCAGGCGGGCGACCACGCGCTCGCCGCCGAGGCGGCGCATTTCGAGGAACTGCGCGAGGGGCTGCTGGCGGCCGCCTCGGCGATCGCGGCGACCGCGCGCGAACTGGCGCGGCTAGACGTGTGCGCGGGGCTTGCCGAACTGGCGGCGCGCGACGGCTGGGTGCGCCCGACGGTCGACGACAGTTGCGATTTCTGCATCGAGGGCGGTCGCCACCCCGTCGTCGAGGCCGCCGCGCGCGCCCGCCGTGCGGCGTTCGTCGCCAACGACTGCGACCTTGGGGACACGCAGCGCCTGTGGCTCGTCACCGGCCCCAACATGGCGGGCAAATCGACCTTCCTGCGCCAGAACGCCTTGCTCGCGGTGCTTGCCCAGGCGGGCGCGTGGGTGCCCGCACGGGCCGCGCACATCGGCATCGTCGACCGGCTGTTCAGCCGCGTCGGTGCGTCGGACGACCTTGCCGCCGGGCGCTCGACCTTCATGGTCGAGATGGTCGAGACCGCCGCGATCCTGAGCCAAGCCACCCGCCGCAGCCTCGTCATCCTCGACGAGGTCGGGCGCGGCACTTCGACCTACGACGGGCTGGCGATCGCCTGGGGGGTGCTCGAGGCGGTCCACGATGCGCTCGCGTGCCGCTGCCTGTTCGCGACGCACTACCACGAGCTGACGCGCCTGTCGGGGCGGCTCAAGGCCTTGCACCTCGCCACCGTCAAGGTGCGCGAATGGCAGGGCGATCTGGTCTTCCTCCACGAGGTCGGCGCGGGCGTCGCCGACCGCAGCTATGGCCTCGCGGTGGCGCGACTGGCGGGGCTGCCTGTGGCCGTCATCGCGCGCGCGAAAGAAGTGCTCGGGCGTCTCGAACGCCAGCGCGACAAGACCGGCGGGCTGGCGGCGGCGCTCACCGACCTGCCGCTGTTCGCCGCCGTGCCCGAGCCCGCGCCCGTCGACGCGCTCCGCGCCGCGCTCGCCAAGGTCGCCCCCGACACGCTCAGTCCGCGCGAAGCTCTCGATCTCGTCTATGCGCTGAAAGCATTGGTCTAGAGCACCGTGCCGTTAATCTGACCCATATCCTGCTGCGTTGAAGTAGTTCT
>CAXTSL010000033.1:0-28379 GCA_964246975.1 uncultured Sphingomonadaceae bacterium | reverse complement strand
GGGGCCGAGGCGCACGCCTATCAGGCCAACCTCATCCACCTGCTGCAGGAGGCGGTCGCCCGCGACAGCTACTCGGACTATCTCAAATTCTCGCGCGCCACCGCCGAGCTGCCGCCGATCTATCTGCGCGACCTGATGCAGTTCAACTGGGCCAAGGTGCCGCTCGCCACCGAGGCGGTCGAGTCGATCACCGAAATCCGCAAGCGCTTCGTCACGCCGGGGATGAGCCTCGGTGCGCTCGGTCCGGAGGCGCACGAGACACTGGCGATCGCAATGAACCGCATCGGCGCGAAGGCGGTCAGCGGCGAGGGCGGCGAGGACGCCGCGCGCTACACGCCCTATGCCAACGGCGATAACGCCAATTCGGTGGTCAAGCAGATCGCCAGCGGGCGCTTCGGCGTCACGGCCGAGTATCTCAACGCCTGCGAGGAGATCGAGATCAAGGTGGCGCAGGGTGCCAAGCCCGGCGAGGGCGGCCAGTTGCCGGGCTTCAAGGTCAGCGAGATGATCGCGCGCCTGCGTCATTCGACGCCGGGCGTCATGCTGATCTCGCCGCCGCCGCACCACGACATCTATTCGATCGAGGACCTCGCGCAGCTCATCTACGACCTCAAGCAGATCAATCCGCGCGCGCGCGTCTGCGTCAAGCTGGTCAGTTCGGCGGGCATCGGCACCGTCGCCGCAGGCGTCGCGAAGGCGCACGCCGACGTCATCCTCGTCTCGGGCCACGTCGGCGGCACCGCCGCCAGCCCACAGACGAGCATCAAATATGCCGGTACACCGTGGGAAATGGGGCTGAGCGAGGTCAACCAGGTGCTGACGCTCAACGGCCTCCGCCATCGCGTCAAGCTGCGCACCGATGGCGGCCTCAAGACCGGGCGCGACATCGTCATCGCGGCGATCCTCGGCGCCGAGGAGTTCGGCATCGGCACGCTCAGCCTCGTCGCGATGGGGTGCATCATGGTGCGCCAGTGCCATTCGAACACCTGCCCGGTCGGTATCTGCAGCCAGGACGAAAAGCTGCGGGCGAAATTCTCCGGCAGCCCCGAAAAGGTCATCAACCTGATGAGCTTCATCGCCGAGGAGGTGCGCGATATCCTCGCGCGGCTCGGCGTGCGCAGCCTCGACGAGGTCATCGGGCGCACCGAGCTGCTGCGCCAGGTCAGCCGCGGGGCCGAACATCTCGACGACCTCGACCTCAACCCGATCCTTGCCAAGGTCGACGCCCCCGACACCGCGCGGCGCTTCTCGATCCCGACGCACCGCAACGAGGTTCCCGACAGTCTCGACGCACAGATGCTGATCGACGCCGCGCATCTGTTCGAGCGCGGCGAGAAGATGCAGCTGACCTATACCGTCCGCAACACCCACCGCGCGGTCGGCACACGGCTGTCGAGCGCGATCGTGCGGCAGTTCGGCATGGCGGGACTGCAGCCGGGGCATATTCACATCCGCCTGCGCGGCTCGGCGGGGCAGAGCCTCGGCGCGTTCGCGGTGCAGGGGGTCAAGCTCGAAGTCTTCGGCGAGGCCAACGACTATGTCGGCAAGGGGCTGAGCGGCGCGACGATCGTCGTGCGCGCGATGGTGTCGTCGCGGCTGGCGAGCCAGGACAATACGATCATCGGCAACACCGTGCTGTACGGCGCGACCTCGGGCCGCCTGTTCGCGGCGGGGCAGGCGGGCGAGCGCTTCGCGGTCAGGAACTCGGGCGCGACGGTCGTCGTTGAGGGCTGCGGCGCGAATGGCTGCGAATATATGACGGGCGGCGTCGCGGTGATTCTTGGGAGCACCGGCGACAATTTCGGCGCGGGCATGACCGGCGGCATGGCGTTCGTCTATGACGCGACCGGCGACTTCGCGCGGCGCATCAACCCCGATTCGATCGTCATCGGGCGGCTGGCGTCGGCGCATTGGGAGGGCGTGCTGCGCGACCTCGTCGAAAGGCACGTCGCCGAGACCGGATCGCGCTGGGCGGCCGAGATCATTGCCGACTGGGACCGGGCGCGGTCGCACTTCTGGCAAGTGTGCCCGAAAGAAATGCTCAGCCGACTGGCGTATCCGCTCGACGACACTATATCGGCTGCTGTGGCAGCGGAGTAATACACTATGGCAGGCAAGAACGACGGGTTGGCCGAGGTCCTCGTCCAGCTCGCGGCGAATTCGGCGACGCTGATCGAACGCGCGCGCGCCAGCGGGCTGTTCAAGCAGGCCGAGACCGTCGAGGCGACCGTCGTCACCCCCGCCGCCGCGACCGCCCCAGACGACTTCGCCGCGCGAAAGGCGGCGTTGCAGGACATCATCGTCCAGCAGGCGATGAAGATCCACGCGCTCGAGGCCGAGGTGCTCCGGTTGGGGAAGGGGGCGACGGCCTGATTTCCGCCGTCATGCTGGCGGACGCCAGCATCCACCTATCCGCGCGCAAGACGATGGATGCTGGCGTGCGCCAGCATGACGGAAACAATTGCGCGCGCCGCGCAGCAACCTTGCCCCGCCGTCGCCCGTCGCTACTGTGCCGCCGCTATGTGGCAACTCCATCAACACACGCTGTGCCCGTTCAGTCGCAAGATCCGCTTCCAGTGCGCCGAAAAAGGGGTCGCGGTCGAACTGGTGCGCGAATTGCCGTGGGAACGGCGCGACGCCTTCCTGCTCCTCAACCCCGCCGGGCAGACGCCGGTACTCAGCGACGGGCCGCTGACGCTGATCGATTCGAGCGCGATCGCCGAATATCTCGAGGAGACCGTCGACCGCACGCCGCTGCTCGCCACTGGGGCGGCCGAGCGCGCCGAGTGCCGCCGGGTGGCGGCGTGGTTCGACCAGAAATTCTACTCCGAAGCCGTCGTGCCGCTGCTCGCCGAGCGCATGTGGAAACGCATCGTGACGCGCGGCACGCCCGACGCCGCGACGATCCGCGCGGCGCAGCGGGCGGGCGAGACGCACCTCGACTATCTCGACTATCTGCTCGAAAACCGCCGCTGGGTGTCGGGGGCGACCTTCGGGCTCGCCGACATTGCGGCGGCGGCGCAGCTGTCGGTGGCGGACTATCTCGGCGGCCTCGATTGGGAGGGGCACGAGGAATCGCGCAACTGGTACGCGACCTTGAAGTCGCGCCCTACCTTCCGCCCGCTCCTCGCCGAGCGCGTCGAGGGCCTGCCGCCGCCCGCGCACTACGACAAGCTGGATTTCTGACGCGCGTCAGAACGGCAGCTTGAAGCCCGGCGGGAGGGGCAGCCCGGCGGTCATCTTCGCCATTTCCGCATTTGCGACGGTGTCGGCCTTGGCGCGCGCGTCGTTGAACGCCGCGACGATCAGGTCCTCGACCATTTCCTTGTCCTCCGCGCGGAACAGCGACGGGTCGATGGTCAGGCCGATGATGCGGCCTTTCGCCGACGCGCGCACGGTAACGAGGCCGCCGCCCGCCGCGCCTTCGACCTCGTGGCTGTCGAGCGCCGCCTGCGCCTTGGCCATCTCGGCCTGGACGTTCTGCGCGGCCTTCATGATGTCATCCATGTTCGGCATCGGCGGTGCTCCGGTTGTCGGTTGGTTCGGCGTCGAAGATGCCGGTGAGTTCGGCATCGGGGAAGGCGGCGAGTAGTTCGCGCACCGCGGGGTCGGCGAGCGCGGCGGCGCGTTCCGACGCCGCGCGCGCTTCGGCCTGCTCGTGCAGCGTGCGCGCGTCGGGGGCAGCGTCGCGCGCCAGCGTCACCGTCCAGCGCGACCCCGTCCACAGCTTGAGGCACGCCATGATGCGCTGCGCGAAGTCGGGCGGCAGGCCCGGCGCGCTCGCGACGGTCAGCACCGGCGGGGCGAAGTCGAGCAGACGCACCTCGTCGTGGAGGAGTTGCGCGAGGCGCGGCTCGCGGTTGGCGGCGAACAGCGCGACGAGCGCGGCGAAATCGGGCGGATCGGGGGCCAGCGGCGGCGCGACCGACGCCAGCGTCTCGATCCGCAGATGCTGCACGGTCGCCACGTTTCGCCCGTCTTCCCGGCGCACGCCGGGACCCATCTCGTGAGCCTTCGGGTGATGGGTCCCGGCGTGCGCCTGGATGACGGGTGCGGGCAGTGCTTCGCCCTCACCGCGCTCGGTCAGCCGCCGCACCAGCTCGCCGGGATCGGGCAGCGTGCTGGCGTGGATGACGCGCAGCAGCGCCATCTCGGCCGCCTGGATCGGCACCGGCGCGGTCTGCACCTCGGCCAGCCCCTTGAGCAGCAATTGCCACAGCCGGTGGACGGCGGCGAACGACAGCGTCCCCGCCCAGCCGCGCACGGTGTCGCGCTCCTCGACGCTCATCGCCGGGTCGAGCACATCGGCGACCTTGGCGCGCGTCACGGTGTGGACGAGTTCGAGCAGCTCCTGCACGACCATCGCCGGATCGGTACCGAGATCGTACTGCGCGGTCAGCGCCGCCAGCGCGCCCGGCGCGTCGCCGCTGAGCAGCAGGCCCATCAGCGCGCGGATCGCGCCGCGGTCGGACAGGCCGAGCATGTCGCGCACCGCCGCCGCGTCGACAGCGCCGCCGGTGTGCGCGATCGCCTGGTCGAGGATCGAGAGTCCGTCGCGCACCGACCCCTCGGCGGCGCGCGCGATCAGCGCCAGTGCTTCGGGCTCGGCGGTGACGCCCTCGGCCGCGACGATCGCTGCGAAATGCGCGGTCAGCGTCTCGGCGGGGATGCGGCGCAGGTCGAAGCGCTGGCAGCGCGACAGGACGGTAACCGGCACCTTCTGGACCTCGGTGGTCGCGAAGATGAACTTGACGTGCGGCGGCGGTTCTTCGAGCGTCTTGAGCAACGCGTTGAAGGCGTTCTTCGACAGCATATGGACTTCGTCGACGATGTAGATCTTGTAACGCGCCGAGACGCTGGCGTAGCGCACCGCCTCGATGATTTCGCGGACATCGTCGACGCCGGTGTTCGATGCGGCGTCCATCTCGACGACGTCGATGTGGCGGCCTGCGGCGATGGCGAGGCATGGCTCGCAGACGCCGCACGGGGCGATCGTCGGGCCGCCCTGCCCGTCGGGGCCGATGCAATTCAAGGCCTTGGCGATGATCCGCGCGGTCGAGGTCTTGCCGACGCCGCGCACCCCGGTCAGCAGCCACGCCTGCGCCAGTTGCCCGCGCCGGATCGCGTTGCCCAGCGTTCGCACCATCGCGTCCTGGCCGAGCAGCGTATCGAAGCTTGCGGGGCGGTATTTGCGCGCCAGCACGCGATATTCGGGCTTGGCGGGCGGTGCGCCGCCATCGCGCGCGCGGTCGGGAATCGGCAAGTCGTCCATCGCGGTCGGGCTTACCGGGCTTTGGCGGCGACGGAAAGGCGGTGGGCGGTATCGGTGCGGTGCCGCCTTGGCGTCGCGCGCGCGACCGGCTAAATGGTCGCGGTAGTCACAGGACAGTCGGTCATGCAATTCTCCGTCCGGGAGGCCAAAGCGCAATTCGCCCACGCCGCCAATGCGGCGGCAAACGGCGAGCGCGTCGTCATCACCAAGCACGGCAAGCCGTTCGTCGAGCTCGTCCCGGCGAAGCGGGCAGGCAATATCGACTGGGAACATGCCGAGCGCGTGTTCGCGGAGAGCGGCCTGAACCCCGAGGACTATCCTTGGCCCGAGGAGTTCGACGACCCCGCGTTCAGCCGCCGGGTGATGGGTATCGAAGAGTGAAACTATTGCTCGATACGCACATCGTCCAATGGCTGACAGCGCAACAGGGCAAGATCAGTCGCAGCGAGCGCGAACTGATTCATGAGGCTCGCAATCAGCTGTACATCTCGGCAGTTTCGCTGTGGGAGATGCGCGTCAAATGGCAATCCTTCTACCGATCCGGTTCGCGGAAAGGTGAGGCCGATCCGGGAGAGGTGATCAGCACGTTGGAAACGCTGGGTCTTTCTTACCAAGAGCTGCCGCTGACCTTTGCACATTGCACCACGACGCTCCGCGACCCGTTCGATCACAACGATCCCTTCGATCGCCTCCTGCTTACCCAAGCGCAGGTCGAGGGGCTGCGGCTGCTGACGCGCGACGGCAAGTTCGAGGGCCATCCGCTCGCGTTGACCGCCTGACCGCTCAGGCGGGCTCGACGCTCAGCGTCGTGCCGTCGACGCGCACCACCCGCGCGCGCGCGCCAACGCCCATGTCGGGCCCGGTCGCGGGCCACGGCGAATCGCCGACCAGGACGCGGCCCTGCCCGTCGGTCAGCGGCTCGACGACGGTGACGAGGCTGCCGATCATGCCCTCGGCGCGGCGGTTGAGCAGCGGCGCGCGCGACTGCGTCGGGTGGGCGCGCAGCCACGCACGGCCGATCAGCACGGCGGCGACCGAGAAGCCGACGAACAGCACGACCTGCACCGGCCAGCCGGGTGCAATCAATGCCGCGACCCCGGCGCTGACCACCGCCGCACCCGCCATCCAGATCATGAACGCGCCGGGCATGACGAGTTCGAGCCCCGCCAGCGCAGCCGCCACCGCCAGCCACAGCCACGGCGTCAGCGTGACGAAATCGAGGACGGCGAGGTCGCTCATGCGCGCGGTACCGGCGGCACCGAGGCGCGCGGCGGCGGGTTGGGCAGGTCGGGGCGCACCGCCTTGACGAGTTCGCCGATGCCGCCGAGCGACCCGACCAGCGCCGACGCCTCGATCGGCATGAAGATCGTCTTGGCATTGGGCGAGGTCGCGAAGGCCTGCATGGCTTCTACATATTTCTGCGCGACGAAATAGTTGAGCGCCTGGGGGTTGCCGTCGGCAATCGCGTTGGAGACCATCTCGGTTGCCTTGGCCTCGGCCTGCGCCGCACGCTCGCGCGCCTCGGCGTCGCGGAAGGCGGCCTCGCGCCGCCCCTCGGCCTGGAGGATCTGGCCCTGCTTGGCCCCCTCGGCACGGAGGATTTCGGAGGCGCGCGAACCCTCGGCTTCGAGGATGTTGGCGCGCTTCTCGCGCTCAGCCTTCATCTGGCGACCCATCGCGTTGACGATATCGGCAGGCGGACGGATATCCTTCAGTTCGACGCGGGTGATCTTGATGCCCCACGGGTGCGTCGCCTGATCGACGACGACCAGCAGCTTGGCGTTGATCGCGTCGCGCTTCGACAGCGTCTCGTCGAGGTCCATCGACCCCATCACCGTCCGCAAATTGGTTGTCGTCAGGTTGACGATGGCGGAATACAGGTCGCTGACCTCGTACGCCGCCTTGGCCGCGTCGAGGACCTGATAGAACACCACCCCGTCGACCGCGACGATAGCGTTGTCCTTGGTGATGATCTCCTGCCCCGGGATGTCGAGGACCTGCTCCATCATGTTGATCTTGCGCCCGATGCGGTCGACGAACGGCATGATCAGGCTGAAGCCCGGGCGCAATGTCATGGTGAAGCGGCCAAAGCGTTCGAGCGTGTATTCGAAGCCCTGGCGCACGACGACAACCGCCTGGCTCAGCGCCAGCACCGCGACGATCAGCAGCACGATCGCGAAAATTCCGCCCGTCACACGTATTCTCCCCAGCAGCAGGGCGACCTTAGCGCGACCGCGCGACGGCGTTGAACGGAATCGGCGGGCGACAAAAGTGGGAGCCGGGAACGACCCAGCGCGAATTCGTTACGGCTGCTTCCTTCCGGACCTGACCGGGTTGGCGAGAGCACTGCCCGCCCGACTCCCGACGCCGATATGGGCGGATCAGGCGACGGGCGCAAGGGCGCGCGGCGGTGCGAAGCGTTGCGCAAAGGCGAGCGTCGAGGCGGCGAGGCCGACACCGGCGATATAGCATGGCAGGATGAGCAGGCCGTAGGCCGCCCAGTAGCGCGGCGCGCCGTCCAGGCCGACGCGCGTCCAGAACCCCGCCAGCAGCGATACCGGATTATCGTGTCCGAAGACGACGAGGGTGTTGCTGACCAGGATCGCGCACTTGAGCATCAGCAGCGTCATCGCGGCGGTGACGAGCCGCAGCGGCGCGCGCACCCGCGCCGCATCGCTGAGCGGGTTGAGGTAGAAGCTGTCGGCGACATGCCGCCACCAGCGCGCCAGCGTCGCGCGCGGCACGCGGTGCGCGCGCGCCACGCCGAAGTGGAAGGCGACGAGCAGCGGCACGAGCAGCGCGGCGTTCGAAACGAGCAGGAAGCCGATACGGATGCCGCCGCCCGATTTCGCGGCGTTGGGGTTGAGCTCGACGGCGTTGCCGCTGCCGAGCGCCAGCAGCGTCGTCGCAATATCGGCGGCGGTCAGCGCGACGAAGGCGAGCAGCAGCAGCACCGTCATGCGCTGCGCGGGCGACAGAAAAGCGGGGCCGGGCGTCGCGGTTACGGTCATCTTAACGACTCCGCCGCGAAAATGCCGATCTTGGAGGAATCTGTCCGCGCGCCATCGATTAGCAATTGCCCTCGCAACGATTCTATCCGACACTGGCACAGACGGTAACCGCGTCCGAGTGAGTTCGATGATTTATTGCGGCTTTCTGATTTTTGTCAATGCGGTAACTTTTCTATTGTTCGTCAGCGACAAGCTGCGCTCGACGCGCGGCGAATATCGCATCCCCGAATTCCAGCTGCTGTTGTTCTCGGCGTTCGGCGGGTCGATCGGCGCGGTCTCGGCGCAGCGCTGCATTCGCCACAAGACGCGCAAGCAGCCGTTCGCCGACATGCTGCTGCTGATCATCGGCCTGCAACTTGGCGCGGTGTTCGGAATCTGCGCGCTCTACCTCGCGCTGAGCCTCGGCTAGACCGTCGCCGCGTAGGTCAGCGCGCCGCCGAGAATCGCGACCGCGTAGGGCAGCGGACCATCCGCCGCGAGGCCGGGATACGCCGGTTCGGGCCCGCTGACGCGCCGCGCGACGATCATCGTCAGCGCGAGCAGGCCGCCGCACGCTGCGGTGCCGACCAGAAACTGCGGCAGGCCTGCGAATCCCGTCCATACCGCGCACGCCGCAAGCAGCTTGACGTCGCCGCCGCCGAGCCAGCCACGCGCGAACAGCAGCGCGCCGCCGAGAAACACCAGCGCCCCGGCGAGCGGGTGCGGCCACCACGCGCCGAACGGCAATGCGGCGAATGCGAAGGCCGCGAACAGCGCCGCGATGGCGATCGACCATTGATCGGGAATTTCGAAATGCCGCAGGTCGGCGACGGCTGCGGCGGCGACGCAGCCCAGCGCGACGCCGCCGAAGACGAGCTGCGGAACATCGCTCATTGGCTCGTCATGCTCGGCAACAGGTCGCGCTTGACGAGGATCGCACCGGGCAGGATGAGCACGCCGATCATCGTCGGCAGCATGAATGCTACCAGCGGGATCGAGATCAGCACCGGCAGGCGATGCGCTTTTTCCTCGGCGCGCATCTTGCGGCTCTCGCGCATCTCGATGGCATAGCATTTGAGTGCCTGGCTGATGCTCGACCCGAGCTTGTCGGACTGGATGATCAGCGTCACGAACGAGCCGATCTCGGCGACGCCGGTGCGGCGCACGAGGCCCTTGAGCGCGTCCTCGCGGCTGCGTCCGGCGCGCAATTCGAGGGCGACCAGCGCGAACTGTTCGGCGAGCAGCGGGTGCGAGCGGTGGACTTCGGTGCCGACACGCGTGAAGCACGCGTCGATGCCCAGCCCCGCCTCGACGCAGACGAGCATCAGGTCGAGCGTGTCGGGAAAGCCGTTGAGGATCGCCTTGGCGCGCGCGGCGGCCCGATTGCCGACGATCATGCCGGGCAGGTAGAGCCCCGCGACGGCGGCGATGCCGATGATCAGATAGAGCTTGAGCGGCTTGACCTCGCCCGACAGGAGCAGGAACGCGCCGACGACGAGCGGCAGCGCGAGCGTCAGCGTCGTGCGGATCAGCATGAACAGCCGCGGCGCATGCGGTTGGGTGTAGCCCGCCTGAATCAGCTTGGCGACCATCGGCCCGCCCTTGGTGTCGGTGAGCGACAGGCCGCGCCGCTCGACGCCGCGCACCAGCCGCGCCCAGATCGACAGCCCGGTGTCGACGCGCAGGCTGGCGCGCTGAACAGCCACCGGCGCGGCGGTCCCGGCAAGGCGGTGGCGCAGGTCGACCTTGTTGGCGAACAGCGGCGCGAGCCCGAGGAACAACAGGCTGCCCGCGCCGAAGACGAGGACGGCAAGCATCGCCTGGCCGAACATCGGGGTCATACCTTGAGGTCCACCATCTTGCGAATCGTCATCACGCCCATCGCGTAGACGCCGAGCAAGCCGACGACGCCGGGCATGAACCACGGGTCGCCCGCGACATCGAGGTAGAAGCTGGGCGACGACGAGAACACCACCGAAAAGGTGAACAATGGCAGGATCGACAGCATCGTGCCGGTCATCTTGCCCTCGCTCGCCAGCGCCTTGACCTTCATCACCATCGAAGCGCGCTCGCGAATCACCTTGGTCAGGCCCTCGAGGATTTCGGCGAGATTGCCGCCGGTCTCGTTCTGGATCGCGACGCAGACGACGAACATCTGGACGTCCTGGCTGCCGATGCGATCGGACAGGTTGCTCAGCGCCTCGCGCAGGTCCAGGCCGTAATTGACTTCGTCGATGACGATGCCGAATTCCGAACCGCAGGGGTCGCCCATCTCGCTGGTCAGCAGGTCGAGCGCGGCGCTGACCGGATGCCCGGCGCGCAGGCCGCGGACGAAGATGTCGAGCGCCACGGGAAATTGCTTGTCGAACGCCTTGATGCGCCTGGCACCGCGGAGGTTGATATAGAAGAGCGGCAGGCCGAAGCCGAGCGTCGCGGCGAACAATACGAGGAGCAGCAGCGTCGAGGGCGAGTTGAAACGCCCGCTAAGCTGCGCCACCACCGGGAAGGCGACGCCGATGACGCATGTCGCGGCCGCCATGCCGGTGAGCATCTTTGCCGCCCCGACACGCAGCCCCGCCTGCGTCAGCTTGGGGTCGAGCCACGCCAGCACCGGACTGAGCAGCGAGCCACCCGTGGCGCGCTTGCCGGGGCGCAACAGCTGCATGACCTCGGCGCGCGTCTTGCCCGCCGCGATCAGCCCGAGGCGGCGGTTGACATGCTGTTTCGAGCGCGTCGCCGCCAGCGCCGCATCGATGAAGTCGGCGAACAGCAGCAGCGCGACGAAGCCGAGCGCATACGCCAGCAGCAACGGCCAGGCGGGGAGGGCATCGAGGCTCACGTTATGGCCCGCGTCGGATCGAACAGCTCGGCGGGCAGCTGGATGCCGCGCGCGTTGAGCACCTCCATGAACTTGGGTCGGATGCCCGTCGCCTCGAAATGCCCGATGACCTTGCCGTCCTCGGCCATGCCGGTGCGCTTGTAGCGGAAGATTTCCTGCATCAGCACGGTCTCGCCCTCCATGCCGGTGACTTCGCTGATCGAGGTGACACGCCGCGAGCCGTCGCTCAAGCGCGCCAGCTGGAGGACGACGTGAATTGCCGCAGCGATCTGGCTGCGCGCCGACTTCGGGCTGATGTCGATGCCCGACATGCCGATCATCTGCTCGATGCGGCTGAGCGCGTCGCGCGGCGTGTTGGCGTGCACCGTGGTCATCGAGCCGTCGTGGCCCGTATTCATCGCCTGCAGCATGTCGAACGCCTCGCCGGCGCGGATTTCGCCGAGCACGATGCGGTCGGGGCGCATCCGCAGGGCGTTCTTGACGAGTTCGCGCTGGCTGATCTCGCCGCGCCCCTCGATATTGGCGGGGCGCGTCTCGAGGCGCACGACGTGGCGTTGCTGGAGCTGGAGTTCGGCCGAATCCTCGATCGTCAGGATGCGCTCGGTGCCGTCGATGGCGGCCGACAGCGCATTGAGCATCGTCGTCTTGCCCGACCCCGTGCCGCCCGAGATGATGACGTTGCGCCGTGCCTCGACGACCGCCAGCAGCACGTCGGCGGCGGCCTGCGGCAGCGCGCCGTAGCCGACGAGCTTCGACATATCGATCGGCGTCTTGGAAAATTTGCGGATCGACAGCAGCGGGCCGTCGACCGCGAGCGGCGGGATAATCGCGTTGAGGCGGCTGCCGTCGGCGAGGCGCGCGTCGACCATCGGCGAGCTTTCGTCGACGCGCCGCCCGACCGCGCCGACGATCTTCTGGATGATCCGCAGCAGGTGGCGGTCGTCCTTGAAGCGCGTCTTGACCTCCTCGATCCGCCCCTTGCGCTCGACGAAGACGACATTGCAGGTGTTGACCATGATGTCGGTGATCGTCGGATCCTTGAGCAGCGGCTCGAGCGGTCCCAAGCCAAGCAGTTCGTCGAGGATGTCCTCGACGAGCTCGTGGCGCTCCGCGAGATTGAGCGCGTGGTTCTGCTCGACCAGCATATCCTGGACGATGCCGCCGACATCGACGCCGATCTGCTCGCGCGTCATGGTCTCGAGCGCGGCGAGATTGATACGCTCGATCAGCCGCTGGTGCAGGTCGACCTTGAGGTCGGTGTGACGCTCGCCGCGCGTCGGCGGCAGCGGGATGACCACCGTGGCGGCCGCTTTGACCGGGCGCGGACCGGTGTCCACCGGCGGCGGCACCAGCGAGACCATTTTGCGTGTCGGCCAGATCATTGCGCCACTGCCTGCGCGAGGCCCGCGATGAGCTTGGCGATATCGGCCTCGACGGCGGTCTTGCTGCGGACGGCACCGATGGCGCGCCCCTGATCGACGGCACTGCTCATCGTCGCCCAGTCGCTGGCGACGGTGAAGTCGACCTTGCGCCGCAGCGCCTTCTCGCTGTCGCCCATGTCGATGGTGCGAAAGACCTTCTTGGGCACGCGGTTGACGACGATCTTGAGCGGCACGGTCAAGCCGTTGGCCTCGACGAGGTCGAGCTGGCGGCGCGCCTGGCGCAGGCCGGGGACGCTGAGCGTCGTGACGAGGCACGCGGCATCGGAGTTCGCGAGTGCCGCGAGCGACCAGCTCGTCCACGCGGCGGGCAGGTCGACGAGCACCACCTCGAAGGTCTGCGCGGCAAGGGTCAGCAGCTGCGCCACCAGCGCCGGGGTCAGCGTGTCGAGCGGGACCATTTCCGGCGGCGCGGCAACGATGCTGAGGCCCGAGGCATGGCGCGCCGCGATCGTCGCGAACAGCGTGTGGTCGAGGCGCTCGCCCGCGTCGACGAGGTCGAGCAGGCCAAGCGGCGGCTGCATGTCGAGATACAGCGCTACCGCGCCGAACTGGACGTCGAGGTCGATCAGGCAGACCGACTGGCGCGCGCTCCACAGGCAGCCGGTCTGGCACGCCAGCGCGGTCGCGCCCGCGCCGCCGACGGCGCGCATGAAGCTGATGACGCGGCCCTTGGCGGCGGTCTGCGGGCGCCGCACGATCGCCTCGCGCGCGGTCAGCAGCGCGTCGTCGAGTTCGCCCGCGTCGAGCGGCAGCGCGACGACATCGACCGCCCCGGCGCGCATCAGCGCGCGCATCGTGCCCGGTTTGAGCCCCTGCGCGGCGGCGATCACCGGGCGCGGCTGCTCGGCGACGACGCGCGCGAAGCTCGCTACCGCGTCGGCATCGCTGGCGGCGACCTCGACGATCAGCACATCGGCCTGGCGCAGGAAAGGCTGCGTCGGATCGAGCGCGTCGAGCGCGACGAGATGCAAATGGAGGTTGACGCCCGGCGGCGCGGGCGGCGGCGCGGCGGTCGGCCCGGCCGGATCAAGCACCAGCACGACACGCAAGGCGCGCAGCTGGTCGGCGCTGGCTTCGGGCGCGGCGGGGGGCAGCGCGCTCATCGGGCGAGGGGCCGGCTATTCACCGCCGCTGCCCGCCGCGACACCGAACACGCCGCGACTCGGGCGCTTGACCTTGTCGGTATAAAGTCGCCGCAAGGCTGCGACGGCGAGGACGCCGTCGGTGCCTTCGATCGCGGGCCCGTGCGGGGCGGGGGGCACGATCATCGCGGCGAAATTATTGCGCGTCGTCTCGCCCAGACGCGGGTCGGCGTTGAGGCCTGCGACAGGCGTCGCGAGGAACGAGGCGGCGGCGAGCAAGGCGATCATTTGCGGCTGGTCTCCGGAGACTGGCGCGCGCCGAGCAGGAACTGGCTGGCCTCGTCGGGCGCGCGGACACGCTCGGTCGGCAGGCTCAGCACGCCGGCGGCGACCGGGCGGACGATGTGCGGCGTGACGGTGATGACCAGCTCGGTCTCGTTGCGGTCGAAGCGCGTCGAACGGAACAGCGCGCCGAGGATCGGCAGGTCGCCGAGCAGCGGCACCTGCCGCACGCTGTTGGCGAAGTCGGCGCCGACGAGACCCGCGATGGCGAAGCTCTCGCCGTCGCGCATTTCGAGCGTCGTGCGCGCGCGCCGCGTCCGCAGCCCCGGGATGCTGAAGCCGCTGGTGCGAACCGCGGCGTTACTGTCGATGGCGCTGACCTCGGGCGCGACGATCATGCTGATCACCCCGTCGGCGAGCACCGTCGGGGTGAAGGCGAGGCTGACGCCGAACTCCTTGAAGGCGACGGTGATCGTCGGGATGCCGCCGGTCGCGCCGGTCGACGACGCCACCGGCACCGGGAACTCGCCGCCGGCAAGGAACGACGCCGTCTCGCCCGACAGCGCGATCAGATTGGGCTGCGCCAGCGTGGTGATCAGGCCCTTTTGCTCGAGAGCGTCGAGCGTCAGGTTGATGTTGACCGCGCCGATGCCGAAGCTGCCGCCGATCTGCCCGAACGATTCGGACGGCGCGCCGCTCGCCGCGCTGAAATTGCCCGAGTTCGACAGCGCCAGCGTGCGGATGCCGAGCGATTTCGCGGTGCTGCGCTGCATTTCTGAGAAGCGTACTTCGAGCAGCACCTGCTGCGGCGAAGCGAGGGCAAGGAAATTGACCGCCTTGCCCGGCGCGAAGGTCTCGGCGAGGCGCATCGCGCGTTCGGCGGCGACGGCGCTCGACGCGACGCCCGACAGGATCAGACCGTCGCCGCTGGCGCGCACGACGATCTTCTCGCCCGGCAACGCGGCGGCGAGCGCGGCGCGCAGGCCCGCCGTATCGGGGCCGACGACGATGTCGATGACGCCGATCAGGCCGTGGCGCGCATCGTAAAGCGTCAGGTTGGTCGCGCCGATCTTCTTGCCGAGCACATAGACGGTGTCGCCGGGCATCGGCAGGACGTCGGCGATCGCGGGGTCGCCGACGAGCACCTGGGCATAGGACCGACCGGCGCGGATCAGCTGGCTTTTGCCCGCCGCGACGCCGATCGCCTCCCCGGCGCGCGCCTGGACGACGGCTTCGGCGTGCAGCGGCGCGGCGAGCATGAAGAGCGCGGCGGCAGTCAGCGCGGGCCGAAACCCGCGCTGACGCCGCGCTTTTACAGGCATCCGACGACGATCAGGCCCCCCGGCGATCGTCATCGTCCGCTCCGCGCGACTGTATAACTGGTTCGTTCGATACCGCGCACGACGACGACCGTCGGGAGCGCGGCGATGCGGCGGACGCGCCCGCCGACACGGCGCGGTGCCGCGACGCGGACGATACCGCTGCCCGCCGCGATGCCGTCGCGCAGGTCGGCGACGTGCATCGTCGCCATCGCCATCGCGGCGACGTTGCGCGGGTTGCGGAGCACGAAGCTGACCGTGCCGACCGATTGCGCCAGCGCGAGCTTCTGGCCCAGCGGCGGGGTGACTTCGAGCGTCAGCGTCTGCGCCAGCTGCGGCTTGTCCTTGGCCTGGTCGGCGTCCTGGTTGATCGCGATGACGCGGATGTTCTGCGCCAGCAGGTCGGTGATCGGCGTCGCTTCCTGCTGCGCCGCCGCCGTCGGCGTGCGGGTGATGAACAGGTCGACGCGCGAGCCGGGCAGCACGAAACCCGCGGCTCCGGTGACATCGGTGACGCGGACGGTGGCGGCGCGCATGCCGGGTTCGAGCTGAGCGGCGAGCGTCGCGAGGCTGCCGGGTCCCGACAGGCGCGCGGGCAGCAGAGCCTCGCCCGCGACGACATTCGAGACGACGGTGCGGTCGGGGCCGATCTCGGCGAGGGTGTGGAGCGCTCCGGCGGGGAGCGCATCGGTCGGATAGTCGACGAACTTGACGTTGTTGGCATCGAGCTTGGTGCCGGCAGCGAGCGGTGTCGCGGCGACGGCGATGCGAACGGGACGAGGGACTTCAGCCGCCGCGGTTACAGCAGTGGAGCCCCCCGCCCCTATGAAGAAACGCATCACGAGAACGGCCAGCAGACCGAGACCGATCGCTCCGATTAGCATGAAGAGCGACCGTTGCGGCACTGCCGACGACTCCCGTTTTTACGCAACATTTACGCAACTTACACTCCGCTCGCCCGATCCTGACCAAACCGGGCGGCGGCGACGACGAGGCGGACGCAGCAATCGTGGGGATGGGCGCGTCCGCCCCGAAGATCGATTAGGTCTGCGCGTTCAAGGTATTGCTGGTGCGCGTGAGTGCGCCCCCGATCGAGTCCTTGAGCGCCACCGCCGCGACGACAATGCCGCCGCCGATGACCGCGAGGATCAGCGCGTATTCGGCCGCCGAAGCGCCCGACTTGCTGACCCGCACCCGCTTGAGAAGTTTCATCATGGTTTTACGCCTCTCTACACACGCCGCGAACGGCGCTACTGGTTCGATGATCGCCCCCGCGGCAATCACCGTCGAACCCCGCTACCAGTGAAATGATGGGGGCTGAGCACACGCTTCGAGCGCCTTACGTCTGCGCGTTCAGCGTGTTGGTGGTGCGCGTCATCGCGCCACTGATCGAGCTCTTCAGCGCCGTCGCCGCGACGACGATGCCGCCGCCGATGACGGCGAGGATCAGCGCGTATTCGGCAGCCGAGGCACCCGACTTGCTGACCCGGACACGCTTCAGGAGTTTCATCATCATGGTACGCCTCTCAACAAACACGCCGTCGCCGGCGTGACTACACTGGCAACCGCCGGGATAGGCGGAAGCCTTCGAGCATTGGGAGAGTGTTGAAAACGGCAGTCGTTTTGAAAGTTCTGCCGCTGTTCGCCCCCGCGAAATCCGCGTTCCTTTTGCCCACATCCAATTCGGATTAAATCGCGCGCTGCCGCAACTAGTTTTTGGTTACTGGAAGTTTAATTCAGGCAGAGTGTTAACGGTCGAGCCGACGCGGTCGTCATCGAATTGTCCGGACAATGTTGCCGGGCAGTCACGCCAAAATTAATCGAAAAAAATTTCATTGGGCGTCACCGAGGGCGGCGATTCGGCTTCGGGGTCAGTGCTTCGGTCCGGTACCGCGCGCCGGTCTTACTTCCGATCCGCGCGATCCAACGCGATTCGATCATTCCAGCCCATTAACATGCGAATAACGTGGGTGACAGAAACAATAACAAGCTGGTTCGTAACTTGATCGATCATTGCAAAGCTACACGCATGTGCGCTTTCATTTGCTCGCCGCACAACCGGAATGCTTTCGACTTTGTTGACGCAGTCTGCACGAGGCCTGCGGATCGGGGCAAGGGGTGACGTAGCTCGCGGCGCGGTCCGCGTGCGCTGCCGCGATCCCGGCAGACCGGCTTAGCGCCGGATCGGGCTTAGTTTCGCCAGATCGTTTCTGATCGTCGTCGCGGCGACCCCGCCCTCGCCCATCGCGTGACTGATCTGGTCGAGGCCGAGGACGACATCGCCCGCCGCGTAGAGGCCGGGGACCGAGGTGCGCTGGTGCGCGTCGACGACGATGCAACCCGCATTCTCGGTCCGCGCGCCGACCATTTCGGCGAGCATCGAATGCACGTCGGAGCCGAGCGCGGGATAGACGCTGTCGAAGGCAAGGCGCGCGCCGTTTGCCGTCAGCACGAGGTTTTCGCCCGCGATTGCATAATCGCACGCCGGACCGTCGAGCATCGTTACCCCGGCATCGGCGAGGCAGGCGCGCTGATCGGCGTCGAGGTCGTGCGGCCCGTCGGGGGCGATGAGCGTCACGTCGGTGGTATAGCCGCGCAGGAAGATCGCTTCGTTCGTGCCTCGCTCGCCCGTGCCGATGACGCCGACCTGGCCGTCGGTGACCTCGAAGCCGTCGCAGACCGGGCAGTAGCGCAGGCGTCCCGCCGCCAGCGCGGCGTCATGGAAGTCGGGGTCCATTTCGGGACGTCGGTTCCGGACACCGGTCGCCATCAGCACGGCGCGGGCGCGGTAGTCGGTGCCCGCCGTCGCGACGAAGCTGCCGTCGCCGCACGCGCTGAGCACGCACACCTCGGCATCGACGAAGCGCGTGCCGTATTCCTCCGCTTGCGCGCGCATTCGCGCGACGAGGTCCGGGCCCGCGATGCCGCCGGGATAGCCCGCATGGTTGTGCGACATCGGGATCAGCGACGCGCGGCTGCCGCCCCGGTCGAAGACGACAGTCTTCAACAGAAAGCGGCTGAGATAGATCGCCGCCGTCAGCCCCGCCGGCCCCCCGCCGATGACGATGACATCGGCGTCGAAAGTGGGGGCATCGCAGGCGGGCACCGCGGGCGTTTCGGTCGGCTCGCTCAATAGACCGTCCTGACGTTCGGCTCGCGCGCCCAGATGCGCCCCGCCCCGGCGGCGTCGGTGAAGGTCGCCGCGTCCGCCTTGCCCGCCAGCGCGACGATGCCCGCGTCGGCGACGACGCCCGCCGCGTCGAGCAGCGGCTGCGCCTGTGCCGTGGCGCCGATGACCTTCAAATGCGCGAAGGCGTCGTGGACCCACGCCACCGCCGCCGCCTCGCCGAGCAGCGCCGTCGTGCCGTCGTCCGATGCGACCACCGCAACGGTGTCGAACAGCACCGACGGCGCGCCCGCCATCTGGAAATCGGCCGCCAGCGCGCTGCCGTCGTCGAGCGTCACGCCGCCGAGGCGCGGCGCAACGACCTTGAGCGACGCGCCTGCCGCCGTCGCCGCCTTGATCAGCGCGCCGACGAGCTTACTGCTCGCGCCGTCGGTGACGAGGACGCCGACCAGCCGCCCGTTGAGCGTCGGCGGCCCCTGCGCGATGATGCTCAGCTTCGGCGACGGGGACAGGTCGGTGCGCGCCGGGATCGCCGTCGGCATCGGCACGATGGTCGCCTTGTGCCCCAGCCCCGCCGCGACGCGCTCGCCGAGCGCCGCCTCGATGTTGACCAGATGCCCGAGCATCGCCGAACGGATGACCGGCAGCTCGACCTTGCTCAGCTCGAAGATCAAGGCGGCGACGATATGGTCCTGCTCGGGTTCGGTCTGGCTGATGAAGAATTGCCGCGCCTGGCTGTAATGGTCGCCGAAGGTCGCCGAGCGCACGCGTGCCTTCGGCCCCGTCACCGCCGCCGGAAAGCTGCGGAAGCCGTTGACGGGGTCCTCGCGCGGCCCCGACGGGTCGATCAGGCTCGGCGTGTAGGCGACGCGCGTCGCCTGCGGCTGCGTCTGCATATGGCCGTCGCGCTGCATGTTGCCGAACGGACATTTCGGCGCATTGATCGGAATCTGGTTGAAATTGGTCGACCCCAGCCGGCTGAGCTGCGTGTCGAGATACGAGAAGTTGCGCCCGTGGAGCAGCGGATCGTCCGAAAAATCGATCCCCGGGACAAGGTTCTGCGTGCAATACGCGACCTGCTCGGTCTCGGCGAAGACGTTCGCCGGATTGCGGTCGAGCGTCATGCGCCCGATCGTCCGCAGCGGTACGATCTCCTCGGGGATCAGCTTGGTCGCATCGAGATGGTCGAAGTCGAACCCGTCGGCCTCCGCTTCGCTGAACAGTTGGACGCCCAAATCCCACGCCGGGTGCTCGCCGTCGCGGATCGAGGTGTACAGGTCGCGGCGGTGGTAATCGGGGTCGGCCCCGTTGATCTTGACCGCTTCGTCCCAGCATACCGACTGGCTGCCGAGCACCGGCGTCCAGTGAAACTTGACGAAGGTCGAGACGCCCTCGCCGTTGACCAGCCGGAAGCTGTGGACGCCGAAGCCCTGCATGAAGCGCACGCCGCGCGGGATGGTGCGGTCCGACATCTGCCACATCACCATGTGCATCGCCTCGGGCGTGCAGGCGATCCAGTCCCAGAAGGTGTCGTGCGCCGACGCCGCTTGCGGGAAACCGCGGTCGGGCTCCTCCTTGACCGCATGCGCGAGGTCGGGGAATTTCATCGCGTCCTGGATGAAAAATACCGGGATGTTGTTGCCGACAATGTCCCAATTGCCCTGCTTGGTGTAGAATTTGACCGCGAAGCCGCGCACGTCGCGCGCCAGATCGGCCGAGCCGCGATTGCCCGCGACGGTCGAGAAGCGCGTGAAGACGGGCGTGCGCTCGCCGACTTCGGTCAGGATTTTCGCGGTGGTATAGTCGGCGAGACTGTCGGTCAGCTCGAAATGCCCGTGCGCTGCAAGGCCGCGCGCGTGGACGACGCGCTCGGGAATGCGCTCGTGGTCGAAGTGGAAGATTTTCTCGCGGAGGACGAAATCTTCGAGCAGCACCGGGCCGCGCGGTCCGGCCTTGAGGCTATTGTGATCGTCGCTGATCGGCATGCCGTGGTTGGTCGTCAGCACGGGCTGGCCAAGCGCGGCGACCTGATGCAGCTCGCCGCCGCTGCCGGTGGTCATCGTCGCCGTCGGCAGGCCGGTCGCCGCCGGGGTCGCCGTCTTCTTCTTCGCCGTTTTCGCTGTCGCCATGCCCGCCTCCTGATTAATCTGCAGGCTTAACGCATGCGCGGCGGAAAGACCCTCAGGAGACAGCGGAATAGCAACTTTTCTTCCCGCTCCCCTCTCGCCGCTTCGCGCGGAGGGGAAATGAGTCACTCCGCGCGCCGCCGCTCCAGCGCCACCTTCGCCAGCGCGATGATCGGATCGGCGAGCGTCAGGCCCAAGATGCCGAACAGCACCCCGAACAGCAGCTGTGCCGCGAGGACGGCGGCAGGCGCGAGATCGACCGCGCGCTTTTCGATCAGCGGGTTGACGAAATTATCCGCCAGCTGGACGACGAGATAGACGCCAATCGACCACAGCCCGGTGGTGACACCCGCCGAAAACCCCACCGCGATGACCAGCAGCCCGCTGGCGATCGCACCGAGGTTGGGGACGAAGGCGAACAGCCCCGAGACGAGGCCGAGCAGCAACGCCAGCGGTGCGCCGACGAGGCTCAGCCCGACGAAGATCAGCGTGCCCTCGAACAGCATCAGCACGACGCGCCCCGCCACCCAGCGGCGCAGCATCCTCGCCATCGCCTCGAGCGTCGCCTTGAGGTCGTCGCGCTTGGCGGCGGGCGTCAGCCATTCGATGCCGCGTTCATAGAGCCGCGGGTCGGCGGCGACGAAGATGCCGAAGGTGATGATCAGGATGAGGCTGCCGACGACCCCCGCCGCGCCGCCGATGACCGTCGCGATGCGCCCGATCGAACCGCCGAGCTGCGCCTTCAAGGCGGCGACGGGGTCGCCGCCGCCCTCGCCGCTCGACAGGCCGTATTCCTTGGCGAGGCCCGACAGATAGTCGCTCTGCTTCATCAACGTCGCCTGCAGCTCGGCGAACTGCGCGGCGAGCTGCGTCCCGGCGAAATACAGGAAGCCGATCAACGCCGCGACGAAGACCAGCACGACGACGATCAGCCGCGCGGTGCGCGGGCCCTTCCAGACGCGCCCGAGCAGATGCTCGCCGCCCTGCAGGCCCGCCGCGAAAACGATGCCGGCCAGAATCAGCAACAGGGCCGAGGCGAGGTGCCACGCGAGGAACAGCGCCGCCGCGAGGCCCAGCCAGATCGCCGCATCGCTCAGCGCGCCGCGCGCGCGGGTACCGTGAAGCTCGATCGGGCTCGGCGGGACGGGGGCGTCGACGTCCTGCTCGACGTCGGCCCCGGTCACTTGGCGGGTGCCGCCTCGACGCGCGGGTGCAGGCTGGTGAAGGCGCGGCCGCTACGGAACGCGCCGAACCACGTGCGCGGGTCGAGCGTCCACGAGCCGTCGACCGAATAGGTCAGAAATTCGGCGCGCCCGACGACGTTCTCGATCGGCAGCATGCCCAGCCCGCCGAATTCGGCGGGAAAGCGGCTGTCGTCCGAATTGTCGCGATTGTCGCCCATCAGGAAGATATGCCCCTCGGGGACGACTTCGGGGGCCGTGTTGTCCTGCGGGTAGGTGCCGAGGTCGAGGACATCGTAGCTGCGCCCGCCGGGCAGCGTCTCGCGGAAGCGCGGCATGCGGCACACCGGCGTGCCGTCGGCGCGGACGGTGCGGTACTGGGCGTCGACCGCGCTGGTGCAGTCGGTGTTGTCGGAGATCACCAGTTCGGCGGGGGTCTCGGCGACCTTAGGCACCGCGACGCCGTTGAGCCACAGCACGCCGTTCTTCATCTGCACCGTGTCGCCCGGCAGGCCGATGACGCGCTTGATATAGTCGGCGTGTTCGCGCGGCGACTTGATCACGGCGATGTCGCCGCGCTCAGGCAGGCGGCCGAAGAGGCGGCCGGGCATTTCGGGGAGGACGCGCAGGCTCGGCGACAAATAGCTGTAACCGTAAGGGAATTTCGAGACGATCAGCTGGTCGCCGACGAGCAAGGTCGGGATCATCGACCCCGACGGGATGAAGAACGGCTTGGCGAGCAGGCTGTGTACCGCGAGCACTGCGAGCGCGAGCAGGAACAGCTGCCACGCCTCGTGCGCCCAGTTGGTCTTGGGCTTCGCGGGCTTTGCCATGGCCAAGGTCGTATCCGTCATTCGGGGCTCGCCGTGATCAGGACGATCGCCTGTGCAAACGGGTGATCGTCGGTGAGGGTCAGGTGTATTACCGCCCTATATCCGTCCGGCGTCAGGAACGCCAGCCGTTCCGCCGCACCGCCGGTCAGCGCCAGCGTCGGTGCCCCCGACGGCAGGTTGACCACCCCCATGTCGCGCATGAACACCCCGCGCCGGAACCCCGTGCCGAGCGCCTTGGCGCACGCCTCCTTGGCGGCGAAGCGCTTGGCATAGGTTCCCGCGCGGGTCAGCGGGCGGCGTTCGGCCCTGGCCTGTTCGTGCGGGGTGAAGACGCGGTTCGTGAAGCGCTGCCCGAAACGGTCGAGCGACGACTGGATGCGCTCGATGTTACACAGGTCGTTGCCGAGGCCGAGGATCAGCATGGGCGTCCTCCCCCTCCCCTCCCCGCGCAGCGGAGAGAGGGGAGGGTCGGGGTGGGGTGTCTTGCCAAAAGGGCCGCGTTCCGCCGGGAGGCGGCTTCACGCCGAGTACCGGGTCTCGCTCGGAAGCACCCCACCCCGACCCTCCCCGCTCTCCGTTCGCAAGCGCTCACGGGGCAAGGAGGGAGCATTAAGAATTCCGCCCCGCATCCATCGCCGCGCGCATCGCACGCACCGCCGCGTCGAGGCCGGTGAACACCGCCTCGCCGATCAGGAAATGCCCGATGTTGAGTTCCGCCAGTTCGGGAATCGCCGCCACCGCCCCGACGTTGGCGTGCGTCAGCCCATGGCCGGCATGAACCTCGAGCCCCAGCCCCGCCGCGTGCGTCGCCGCCGCGCGCAGCCGGTCGAGCTCTGCCCCCTCGGGCGCATGCGCGTACGGCCCGGTGTGCAGCTCGACCACCGGCACCCCCAGCCGCGCGGCGGCGTCGAGCTGGCGCGCATCGGGGGCGACGAACAGGCTGACGCGGATACCCGCCCCGCACAGCCGCGCGATCATCGGGGCGAGTGTATTGTGTTGGCCCGCCGCATCCAGTCCGCCTTCGGTGGTGCGCTCGGCGCGGTGTTCGGGGACGATGCAGACGGCGTGAGGGTGCGCGTCGAGGGCGATGCCGAGCATCTCCTCGGTCGCCGCCATCTCGAGGTTCAGCGGCAGGCCGATCTCGGCCATCAGCCGCGCGATGTCGGCATCGGTGATGTGTCGGCGGTCCTCGCGCAAATGCGCGGTTATACCGTCCGCCCCGGCGTGCGCCGCCATGATCGCCGCGCGCACGGGATCGGGATGGTCGCCGCCCCGCGCGTTGCGGATCGTCGCGACGTGGTCGATGTTGACGCCGAGGCGGAGGCGGGTCAGCTCGCCGGGCATAGCGCCGCGCTCAGCAATTCGTAGGTCAGCCCCTTGCCCTGCCACGGCTCGCCGAAGTCGGGGACGGTCGACGCGGTAAAGGCGACGACAGCTATGCCACGCTCGGGTGCGATGAGATTGCGGACCTGGACGTTGCCGACCGCGCCGCGCCGCTCGACGACGTGCTGCGCGGTCGTACAGCCCTTGAGCTTGACCGGGTACGACCACTGCCCGAGCGCCGCGTAGCCGAGCTTCGGGTCGCCCTTCCACATTTCCGCCGTCGCCGCCGCGCCGAGCAGCTTGCCGTCGATCAACGCGCGGTCGAACTCCATCAGATCCCAAGAGGTGCCCGCGAGATTGGCGGCGCTACCGTAGCGGCCGGGATCGACGTTAGCATCGGTCGCGCCCTTTTCGTCGACCGCGACGATGTCGTCGCGGTCGCCGGGCTTCAGCACACGCAGCGACTTGAGGCCAAGCGGCTTCGCTATGCGCTCGCGGACCAGCGTCGCGAAGGGCTTGCCGGTGACGCGTTCCAGCAACACGCCAAGCACGATATAGTCGCAGTTGTTGTAGACAAACCCCTCGCCCGGCGCACGCCCCGACGGCTTGAGGCACTGCGGAGCAAGCCCCGTGGGCGCGGGCGTCTTCGAGCGGAGATACGCGAGCGGCGTCCCGTCGGGCCCGGCAGGGCCGCTGTTAGGGTCGTAGAGGCCCGAGGTGTGGTTGAGCAGGCGTCGCACGGTGACCGCGTCGCCACCGGGCAGCGCGACCTTTGGCAGGTATCTGGTCGCCGGGGTGTCGAGTGCGACGCGGCCCTTTTCGACCTCCTGCATGACCAGCACGGCGACTACCTGTTTGGTCACCGATGCCCAGCGCCAAATCGCCGCTCTCCCGGAAAATGGCTTTCCGGCGACAGTTCCGATCCACTTCGGCAATTCGGAGCCGTTACCGTTGCTCCAGCTCATACTGACGAAAAAACGCGGTTGCTCCAATCCAGAGTGTGTGAGGACAAGGATATTTCGCGTGGCGATAATATCCCGGTTCGCCGCCGTAGGCGGATCGGCGAGCGACTGCCCGGTTGAAGACTGAGCACTGACAAACACTGGCCAGCAAACCGCAAATACCAGAAAGTTGATACGCCTCACGCCGCCCTGCTCCCCGGCTTGACCGCTGGCAGTGCCGCAAGCTCAGGCGGCAGCGCGTCCGCCTCATACGTCGGCACCTCCAGCGCGAGTAGCGCGGTCAGCGGCACACCAATGTCGGCATTGCCGTTCGAGCGGTCGACGAGGCACGCACCCGCCACCACCCTGCCTCCGGCGGCTTCGATAGCGGCAATCGCCTCGCGCGAGCTGAGGCCGGTGGTGACGACATCCTCGACCATCAGCACCGGCTGGCCGGGGTCGAGGCCGAACCCGCGCCGCAGCTCGAACACGCCTTGCGGCCGCTCGACGAACAGCGACGCGACGCGCAACTGCCGCGCGACCTCGTAGCCGACGATCACCCCGCCCATCGCGGGCGCGACGACGGCCGTCGCGGCGCGTGCCGCAGGGGGGAGCTTCGCGACCAGCGCCGCAACCAGCCGCGCGCTGCGCGCCGGGTCCATCAATACCCGCGCGCACTGCAAGTAGCGTGCCGAGCGCAGCCCCGACGACAGGATGAAATGCCCCTCCAGCAGCGCGCCTGCAGCGCGGAATTCGGCGAGTATTTCGGCGTCGGTCATGGCAGCCCGCCTAGCAGGCCCGGCGCGCGCGCTCAAATGCTGACGATGCCGCAACTTGTCGTGGAAAAAGCCCGTTCATTTCGCTATGGGAGGGGCAGAACGATGGGGAGATCGACACGTGGCACGGCAACAGGCGCGACGCAGGGCAACCGCAATCCTGGTCAGCGCGGCGATGTTCGCACAGGCGTTGCCCGCCGCTGCGCAGATCAAGTCGAAGCATAACGAATCGGCCGAGCAGACGCGCGCCAACAAGACCAACGAGCTGCCCGTCTGCCCGCGCCCGCTCGGCACGCTCGCGGTGTCTGAGCCCGAGACGCGGTGGTGGGGCGATCTCGGCCTCGGCTCGCCCGAGGCGCTGATCCGCGTCTATGTCCAGAAATCGAAATGCTTCCGCCTCGTCAACCGCTCGGGACGCGGCATGGCGGCGATGCAGCAGGAACGCGCGCTCGCGGGCGGCGGCGAACTGCGGCGCGGCGGCGTCGTCGGCAAGGGCCAGATGGTCGAGGCCGATTTCACCGTCATCCCCGACATCGTCACGAGCAACGGCAACAAGGGCGGCCTCAACGTCGGCGGGCTGCTCGGCGGCATCGTCGGGGGCACCGTCGGTGGCATGCTCGGCGGCATCAACGTCAAGAAGCGCTCGGCGAACGTCGTCCTCAACACGATCAACAATAAGACAAGCGAGGAATATGTCGCCGAGGGCCAGTCGAAGAAGACCGACCTTGGCTGGGGCGGCGGCGGCGGCATCTTCGGCGGCGGCATCCTCGCGGCGGGCGGCGCGTCGGGCTATGACAATACCGAGATCGGGCAGGTCATCGCGCTCGCCTATCTCGACGCCTATACCAAGATGGTCGCCGACATCCAGGGGGTTGCCGGCGCAATCGCCGGACCGGCGGCGGAAAAGGCGGTGGCGATGAAGCGCCCGGGGCGGATGTACGCGTCCGCGTCGCTCAAGGGGCGCGTCCTCAAGGCGCTCGATCCCGGCGCGATCCTCTACCCGACGGGCAACAAGGCGGGCGGCTTCTGGGAGGTCGAGGACGAGTTGGGAACCAAGGGCTGGGTGAGCGAGGCGGTGATCGAGGTGGCGCGCTGACCCTACCCTCCCCCCTTGGGGGGAGGGTTTCACGCCTTCACCCGTTCCACCGACACCACCGCCGGGGCGGCGCGCAGCCCCGCGATCACCGCATCGAGCTGCGCCAGATCGGCAACCTCGATATCGATGACATCGGTGTGGAACTCGCGGTCGCGGTGCTTCAATGACAGGTTGACGATATTGCCCGCGTGGCCCGCGATGATGTTGGTCACCGCCGCAAGGCTGCCCGGCTGGTTGTGGACGACCGCGACGACGCGCGCCACCGCGCCGCCGCTGTGCGCGTCCCACGCGAGGTCGAGCCAGTCGCCGGCATCGGGTCCCAGCGCCCCGCAGTCGATGCCGTGGACCTCGACGCCGACGCCGGGCCGCGGCACGCCGACGATGCGGTCGCCCGGAACGGGATGGCAGCAGTCGGCGAGCGTGAACGCCGCGCCGGGGGCGAGGCCCTTGATGGGGATCGCCGCGACGGGGGCGGGCTTGGCCTTGCGGCGCTTGGTCCCCGCCGTCGAGCCGGGCAGCAACGCCTCGCGCAGCGCCAGTTCGCCGACCGTCTGGCGCGCCAGCGCGACGTGCAGCGCGGCGCGGTCGCCGAGCTTGAGGCGCGGCAGCGCGGCGGCCAGCGCTTCTTCGCTGGCGGGCAGGCCGTGCTTCGCCACCGCCGCGTCGAACAATTGGCGACCCATCGTCAGCTGCGCGTCGCGCTCCTTCGAGCGGATCGAGCGGCGCACCGCCGCGCGCGCCTTCGCCGTAACGACGAACCCCTCCCACGCCGGATCGGGCGCGCGCAGCTTCGAGCGCAGGATCTCCACCTGATCGCCGTTGACCAGCCGCGTCCGGAGCGGACGGGGGAAGCTGTTGACGCGCGCCCCGATACACGTGTCGCCGATCTCCGAATGCAAATGATAGGCGAAGTCGACCGGCGTCGCCCCCTTGGGCAGCTGTTGCAGCGCCCCCTTCGGGGTGAAGACGAACACCTGGTCCTCGAACATCGCCATGCGCGTGTGTTCGAGCAGCTCCTCAGGGCTGGCCGCGTGGTCGAGGATTTCGAGCAGGTCGCGCAGCCAGGGATAGCTGTGCCGCGCCGCCGCGCCCTCGTCGCCCTGCTTGTAGGCCCAGTGCGCCGCTACCCCGAACTCGGCCTCAAGATGCATCGCGGCGTCGCGGATCTGGATCTCGATGCGCAGGTCGCCGTGGATCACCGTGGTGTGCAGCGAGCGATAGCCATTGCCCTTGGGCGTCGAAACGAAATCCTTGAAGCGTCCGTAGACCATCGGCCAGTGCTGATGGATGACGCCGAGCGCGCGGTAGCAGTCGGCAGGCGAGGCGACGATGACGCGAAACGCCATGACATCGGGCAGCGCCTCGAAACCGACGTTGTGGTTCTGCATCTTGCGCCAGATCGAGTAGGGACGCTTCTCGCGGCCCTGCACATCGGCGGGGACGCCGTGCCCCGCCAGCACGTCGTGGATCGTCGTCGTCAGCCCGCTGACGAGGTCGCCGCTGCCGCTCCGCAGATGGTCGAGCCGCGCGACGATGGCGCGGTGATGCTCGGGCTCCAGCTCCATGAACGCCAGCTCGTTCAGCTCGTCCATGAAGGCGTACATGCCGATGCGCCCCGCCAGCGGCGCATAGATGTCCATCGTCTCGCGCGCGATGCGGCGGCGCTTGGTTTCCGACGCGATGAACTTGAGCGTCCGCATGTTGTGCAGCCGGTCGGCGAGCTTGACCAGCAGCACGCGGATGTCGTCCG
>CAXTSL010000032.1:15207-28765 GCA_964246975.1 uncultured Sphingomonadaceae bacterium | reverse complement strand
AGCCTCAGGCGGCGCGGAGCATACGTCCAGTCGGAGACGAAGTCTGCGAGCCCGTTTCGCCGCCATCGTCGCCGGGAACGCCGAAGTCTTCCTTGCGCACGAAGCCGCCGAAGTTGACCGCGCCGAGGCCGATCTGCTTCTGAGCCACCGCCAACGACTTGTGTGTCGCGACGATGGTCCCACGCGCCTGGACGAGTTCGGTGCAGGTCTGCATCGCCTTGAGCAGCGCATCCTGACTGATGCAAGCGCCGATCGCGCCGGTGGAGCGGACCTGCGGCAGCAATGTCGCGAGCGCGGCGGTGGCGGCGATGGCGGCGTCGATCGCGGCCTCGGCCTCGAACAGCTGCGTGGCGACGGTTTCGGCGAGGAGGCGGCGTTCCTTGAGCATGGCATGATCCTTCAGTCGCGCGTTTGCGCGTTGTTGCAGACCCGACCGAACGGTGGTTCGGCGCGTTAGAGAAGCTTTTTGAGCGCCTCGAGAGCACCCAGGATAGCGCCGAAACTCAGCGCCGATCCCATCGCGATCGCGACGATCCAGACAAGCCGGAGGCCGCGCGGAAGGTCGTTTCTTGCCCCCCACGGGAGACTTCCCGCGAGCGAACCGGCGAGCGGGTCGGGATAGACCCGCTCGCCGTGTCGGCCATTCGTGACGTTGTTGACGCCGCTGTAGGCCAGCGATGCGCCTGCCGGACGGGGAGGGCCGCCGGCAGGCGGATCGAAGCCCGGACTGAACCGCGTATCTGAATGCTGGACCGCATTTTCGTCGCTCACGGTTGAGGCCGGAGCCCCATTCATCGCAGGTTCCGCGCTGCCGCCAAGCTCCGGTGACTGGTATATCAACGACTGATATGCGCCGGTTTCGCCTTCGGCATCAAAGAGTAAGCGGGCGGCGTCGATCCGCCCGTCGACGCCGAGCGTCTTCATCGCGGTCCGCAGCCGCATGTCGACGGTGTGCGGCGAAATGCCGAGCGCGCGCGCAATGTCTTTAGATGTCATGTGCCGATAGACAAGGCGCAGGCAATCGCGCTGACCCTCGGTCAACTGTGCGACCGGGTCGGTCACCGGACGCCGGCGGGTAAGCGCATCGACACGCACAGACGAATGCGTCGGAACCGGCAAAGCGTCAACAGGGCGCAACGGCGCAGGCACAAGGCGCGAAAATCCAAACAGCCCCGACGGGGCTTCCGAATCGCCATATGCCGCGTCGAGCGCAATGTCGCCGCCGTGCATCGCCATGGCACGCATACCGATACTGCATCCTTCGTTAACTTCTCACCGTTGTATAACCTATTGATGCGCTCATGCCCAGTGTTGCCGCAACAAATCTCTTGTTGCGACAGCGAACGCGACGCCCGACAGGCAAAAGGCGGCCCCAGTTACCGGGAGCCGCCTCGGAAGTACCGGAAGATGCGAGACTACTTGAGTTCGACGGTCGCCCCGGCAGCTTCGAGCTGGGCCTTGATCTTCTCGGCTTCGGCCTTCGAGACGCCCTCCTTGACGGCCTTGGGAGCCGACTCGACCAGCGTCTTGGCTTCGGTCAAGCCGAGCGAGGTGATCGCGCGGACTTCCTTGATGACGTTGATCTTCTTGCCACCGTCGCCGGTCAGGATGACGTCGAACTCGGTCTTTTCCTCCACGGCGGGAGCCGCGGCACCACCGGCTGCGGGGCCGGCAACGGCGACCGCAGCGGCGGCCGAGACGCCCCACTTCTCTTCCAGCATCTTGGCGAGGTCGGCGGCTTCGAGGACGGTCAGGGTCGACAGCTCGTCGACGATCTTCTGCAGGTCAGCCATGTCTATTCTCCGTAAAAATCAGGCGGCATCCGCCCATGTTGATGTGCGATTCGGCGTTATGCCGCTTCCTTGGTAGCGTAGGCACCGAACACGCGGGCAAGTTTGCCGGCGGGTGCGTTGACCAACTGCGCCAGCTTGGTCGCCGGGGCCTGGACGAGGCCGACGATCTTGGCCCGCAGTTCGTCGAGCGACGGCAGCGACGCCAGCGCCTTGACCCCGTCGATATCGAGGACGTGCGCGCCCATGGCGCCGCCGACGATCTCGAACTTGTCGGTGGTCTTGGCGAAATCGACCGCGACCTTGGCCGCCGCGACCGGATCGGCCGATGTGGCGAAGCCCGTCGGGCCGGTCAGCAGCTCGCCGAGCGGCTGGTAGGGCGTGCCTTCGAGCGCGATCCGCGCCAGTCGGTTCTTGGTCACCTTGAACGTCGCGCCCGCCGCGCGCATGCGCGTCCGCAGGTCGGTGACCTGCGCCACGGTCAGCCCGTGGTTACGCGTCACGACGACCACGGCGGTCGCGGCGAGCGTCTGGCCGAGCGCGGCGACGACGTCTGATTTCTCAGTGCGATCCATGCTCTCTCCTCTCGTTCGCACGCACGGACGATTCCGCGCGCGCAGTCGTGTTTCCGAAGGGGAGAGCGGACGATCCCGGCGCAATGGCACAGGACCCAAGGGCCAAGCCTCCCATCGCACGGGCGGCCGCCGAACACCTATTCCCCGCCTCGGTGGGAGATTAAGCGACGCCTGCGCGCCGCACCCACTGTCTCGGACGGTTGACGGAACGGCGTGTAGCCGAGCCGTCGGGATAGGTCAACGATTCGGTGCCCACATTTCTGCGGGCACCGAACCGGGATCAGACCGCGTGCCCAACCGTCGCGGTGTCGACCTTGACGCCGACGCCCATCGTCGAACTGAGCGCGACCTTCTGCAGGTATTTGCCCTTCGCGCCCGACGGCTTGGCGCGCACGACGGCGTCGAGCAGCGCGTCGAAGTTGGCGCGCAGATCCTCGGCGGCAAAGCTCGCCTTGCCGAGGCGACCGTGGATGATCCCGGCCTTCTCGACGCGATATTCGATCTGGCCGCCCTTGGCTGCCTTGACCGCGTCGCCGACCGCCATCGTGACGGTGCCGAGCTTGGGGTTGGGCATCATGCCCTTGGGCCCGAGGATCTTGCCGAGACGCCCGACGAGACCCATCATGTCGGGCGTCGCGATGCAGCGGTCGAAATCGATCTTGCCGTCCTGAACGATCGCCATCAGGTCTTCCGCGCCGACGACATCGGCCCCGGCGGCGAGCGCCTCGTCGGCCTTCGCGCCGCGCGCGAAGACGCCGACGCGCACCGTCTTTCCAGTGCCCTTGGGCAGCGTCACGACGCCGCGCACCATCTGGTCGGCGTGTCGCGGATCGACGTTGAGGCCGATCGCGACCTCGATCGTCTCGTCGAACTTGGCGGTGGCGTTGGCCTTGACCATGCCGAGCGCCGCGTCGAGGTCGTACAGCGTCTCGGGGTTGACCGTGGCGCCGAGCGCCTTCTGCTTCTTCGTCGTCGCCATGATCAGCCCTCCACCACATCGAGACCCATCGAGCGCGCGCTGCCCTCGATCGTCTTCATCGCCATCTCGATGCTGTTGGCATTGAGGTCGGACATCTTCGTTTCGGCGATCGAGCGCAGTTGCGACTGCTTGATGCTGCCCGCGCTCGCCCCCTTGCCCGGCGTCGTCGCGCCCGCCTTTAGGCCCGCAGCCTGCTTGATCAGGAAGCTTGCGGGCGGCGTCTTGGTGATGAACGAGAACGAGCGGTCGGCGAACACCGTGATGACGGTAGGGATCGGCGTGCCCTTCTCGAGTTCCGCAGTCTTGGCGTTGAACGCCTTGCAGAACTCCATGATGTTGACGCCGCGCTGGCCGAGCGCCGGGCCGATCGGCGGGCTGGGGTTCGCGGCACCCGCCTTGACCTGCAACTTGATGTAACCGGTAATCTTCTTTGCCATGACTGGCTCTCCTTATGTGGTTCCTGCGGCCCGCGAGACGGACCTCCCACTTCCAAAACCTTACTTCGGCTTCTCGACTTGCTCGAAGCCCAGTTCGACCGGCGTCGCGCGACCGAAGATCGACACCGACACCTTGACCCGACCGTGGTCGAAATCGAGTTCCTCGACCATGCCGTTGAACGACGCAAACGGACCGTCGAGCACCTTGACCTGGTCGCCGATCTCGAAGTTGACCTTGTGCTTGGGCTTGGCGGTCGGCGACGCGGCTTCCTCGACCTTGGTGTTGAGAATGCGGCTCGCCTCGGTCTCGCTGATCGGCTGCGGCTTGCCCTGCTGGCCGAGGAAGCCGGTGACCTTGGGAGTATTCTTGACGAGGTGATAGACGTCGTCGGTCATCTCGAGCTTGGCGAGGACATAGCCCGGGAAATACTTGCGGTCGCTGGTGACCTTCTTGCCGCGGCGCACCTCGGTGACCTTCTCGACGGGCACCTCGACCGAATCGATGAAGGCGTCGAGGCCCATGCGCGTCGCCTCGGTGACGATCGCGTCGCGCACCTTGTTCTCGAAACCCGAATAGGCGTGAATGATGTACCAGCGCGACATTGCTGCTCCCTAGCCCGCCAGCGACAGCAGGAACTTGACGAGGCTGCCGAGCGCCGCGTCGACGCCCGAGAAGAAGATCGCGAGGATCGTCGTCATGATCAGCACCATGATCGTCGTGGTGATCGTCTCGCGACGTGTCGGCCATGCGACCTTCGCCGTCTCGGCACGAACCTGCCGCACGAATTCGCCGGGTGAAACCTTCGCCATCGCAGTGATCAACTCGTCCTGTGCCTTGCGCCCGATATCGTCCTGCCGCCCGAAACGGCAAGGGCCAGCCGCCTGCCCCCGTAATCCGGGGCCTGCGGCTGGCTCCTGAAATCCTCGAACCCTTCGCCACCAGCCTTTCAGGAGCTGGCAGGAGTGGAGGGGCTCGAACCCCCGGCCCTCGGTTTTGGAGACCGATGCTCTACCAGCTGAGCTACACTCCTCCGGTTCCGAGACCGGCGGCTATACCGGCGCAGTGCGGCGGCGGCAAGGGGGTAGTGACTTGCCCCGCCGCAGCGCCCGCGCTAACTCACATACCTCGGCGCGCGGGTATAGCTCAATGGTAGAGCAGTAGCCTTCCAAGCTTCATACGAGGGTTCGATTCCCTCTACCCGCTCCAATCCTTTCGCAACTGCAGCATTGCCCCGGGCACCAAATTCCGCTGTGCGCGGAGTGTTCGCGGCGGTGAAATGCTTCTTTCACAAATAGAATGTAGGGCATGCCGCGTCGTCGCAGCCGAAGTCGGCATCTCCGAACTCCGGTGGTAACGATGCGTTCATGGTGCGTTGCGTCAAAGTTAAAGCCGGTTCCCGCTTTGCCGACAGATCGGAGGGACGCGTGTCGAAACGATCGTCCACGACGCTGAAACTATGCCTGGCGCTCGCCGCCGGTGCGGTACCCGCCACCGGCCAGGCGGTCGTGCTGCTCGCCGCGACTTCGGCCACACGCCCGCCCACCGCCGATCCGCCGCGTCAGGCGGTGCGAACGCAATCGCCTAGCGGCGTTCCCGAACCCGGGGTCTGGGCGCTGATCGCGGCAGGCTTCACCGTCGCCGGACTGGCGATCCGCCGCCGCGCGTCCGCCCCCGTCGTCGCGAGTTGATAAACCGCCGCCAAGCCCTGCCGTGATGGTGCGGGCGAGGCAGAGGACGCGGCGATGGATCAGTCAGGACTGCCGCACGGCGGCGTGCGCGGCGACGCGGTGTCGGGCGCGATCGGCGGCGCGCTGGGCCACCCCCGGCTGTACCTGTTCGACCGGGTCCGCGACCTGCTCGTCGCGACCGGGCTGCCGCCCGATTCGCCGGTGTTCGATCTGCTGTTGCGCCATGTCGAGGGCGACGGTCCGATCCTCAGCGCGGCGGTGACGGCGGCCTTGGCGGCGCACGGTCTCGACATGGCGACGGTTGCGGCGCTGCGGCGCGCGCATTGCGGCGAGGTTGCGCCGGGCGAGGTCGCGGCGCTCGTCGAGGCGGCGCACGGCCAGGCCGAAGCGCTGACCGCGCGCTTGTCGGGCGGCGGGACCGATCTCGCGACATACGGCGCGGCGCTGGCGGAGGGCGACCGTGCGCTCAACGGCCCCGCCGCCCCCGACGCGGCGGCGCTGGCGCATCTGATCGACCGGCTGGGTGCGGCGACCGCAACGATGATCGCGGCGAACGCGCGCCTCGCCGAGGAATTGGCCGTTGCCGCGCACGAGGCAGGAGCGCTGCGCGACAGCCTCAAGACCGCCGAACTCGCCGCCGTCACCGACCCGCTGACGGGGGTGCTCAACCGGCGCGGCGCGCTGCGGTGGCTCGCGGCGGCGCAGGGCGCGGCGCGCGAGGCGGCGACCGCGCTGACCGTCGCGATGGTCGACATCGACCATTTCAAGCGCGTCAACGACCGCTTCGGCCATGCGATGGGCGACGAGGTGCTGCGCTATGTCGCCGGGCATCTCAGCGGCGCTGTGGGTGCCAAAGGCCATGTCGGGCGCATCGGCGGCGAGGAGTTCGTCGTCGTGCTGCCCGATACGGCGCTGGCGGCAGGCACCGGCCTGATCGACCGCGCCCGCGCCAGCCTTGCGGCGCGCATCATCCGGCGCAGCGACGACGGCACGAGCATGGGGCGCGTCAGCTTCTCGGCGGGCACCGCGCTCGACAGGGAAGGCGACAGCGCCGACGACCTGATCGCCCGCGCCGACGCCGCGCTCTACACTGCCAAGCACATGGGGCGCGACCGGGTGGTGCCGGCGCGCGACTGAAGTCGTAGCTGTTGGCGGTGTCGGGAAAGTGGTGGAGGGGGTTGGATTTGAACCAACGTAGGGCGAACCCGGCAGATTTACAGTCTGCTGCCATTGACCGCTCGGCCACCCCTCCACACGGGGTCAATCGCCGCCCGGGGGCAGCGGAGGCGGGTTAGTGGCGAAAGCCTCGCCGCAAGTCAACGGCGGCAACGGGGCCGCGCGACTGGCGGGCAGGCATCTTTCGTCCTAAGCCCCCGGAAATGGGCCGAAGACCGCATCCGAAGACCGCCGCCGCGCAGCGCAGTCCCTACCCACGCCTGTACGGTCGCCACGCCGTGCTCGCCGCGCTGAGCAACCCCGAGCGCGTCTGCCGCAAGCTGCAGATTACCCACAACGCCATGAAAGACCTCAGCGCGGCGTTCGAAATCCCGCGCGGCTTCAACGTCCAGTACGGCGACGACAGCGATCTCGGGCGGCTCGTCCCCGCCGACGCGCCGCATCAGGGCATGGTGCTCGAGGTCGAGCCGCTTGACGGCGCGTACCTCGGCGATTTCCTCGTCGGGCGCGACGACCGGCGGCCGCTCGTCGTGCTCGATCAGGTTACCGACCCCCATAATGTGGGGGCGATCCTGCGCTCGGCGGCGGCGTTCGGGGCGCTCGCGCTAGTGACGCAGGACCGCCATTCGCCGCCCGAATCGGGGGCCTTGGCGCGGGCGGCATCGGGGGCGCTCGAAATCGTGCCGTGGGTGCGCGTCGTCAATCTGGCGCGCGCGCTCGGCGAGATCGGCGACGCAGGGTTCTGGCGTATCGGCCTCGACGGCGGCGCGACGCGCACCGTCGAGGCGGCGCTGGCGGACACGCGCCCCGCGATCGTGTTGGGGGCCGAGGGCGAAGGGCTGCGCCACAACACGCAAGAGCATTGCGACGAACTCGCGCGCCTGCCGATCAGCGCGGCGATGGAGAGCTTGAACGTCTCGAACGCCGCCGCAATCGCGCTCTACGCGGCGGCGCGGCGCGGCTAGACCTTGGCGCTCGGGCGTGCCGAGACGCTCGCGTACCAGGCACGCGTCGCGGTGTTCGCCTCGGGCACGCGCATCCGCACCCACTTTGCGAAATCGACCGTCACCAGGGCGGTGATGTCGGCGACGCTAAAGCTGTCGCCCCCGACGAACGGGCTGGTCCGCAGGCGCGCTTCGAGACGCTCGAAGAAATGCGGAACGAGGATTTCGCCGCGCGCCGCCAGTTCGGGAAGCTGCGCGAGGTTGGGATTTGCGCCCGGCATCGCGCGATCGACGAAGTGCGGCGCGCGGTTGCGGAACACCATCGCGACCGCGAAGATGCCGTCGAACTCGCACTGGCGGTTCCAGCTCTCGATCGTCGCCTGTTCGAAAGGGGTGATCCCGAACAGCGGCGGATCGGGCTGGCGCCCCTCGAAGTAGCGGCAGATCGCCATCGATTCGTCGATGATCCGCCCGTCGTCGAGGACCAAGGTCGGCACCACCGCGCGCGGGTTGATCGCGCGATACGCGTCGGACAGGTTCGCTCCCGACGGAATGTCGATCTCCTCGCGGTCGATCTCGATGCCCTTCTCGGCGAGGAAGATGCGGACGCGGCGCGGGTTCGGCGCATTTGCCATATCGTAGAGTTTCATGCGGGCGTTCCTCTTGGAGCCGTTCGATGGCTCTTGCGTTCGTCAGTCATGATAACGATGTTGCGTGACGGCGCGAGGCCCCGTATTGGCCCCGGTCCTGATGGAGAGCGGTTTGATCCGGCGCGTGACCCGACGACGCTGACCGCCGCGCAGCCCCTGCGCGGCGGGGGACGGTTGAGTGGCCGTCCGGTCGGACCATCGCTTCATCCTCGGGACTGCCCATGATCACGCTATTGCCCGCGACCGTCGACGACGGTCCCGCCATCGACGCCCTGCTCGACGCGTGTTTCGGACCGGCGCGCCGCCAGCGCACCGCCTACCGCTTACGCGACGGAGTCGAACCCATTGCCGGCCTCAGCCTCGTGGCACGCGACGGTGCCGCGCTTGCGGGGTCCATCCAGTTTTGGCCGGTCGCCTTGTTCGCAGGCGGACGGGCGCACCGGCTGACCTTGCTCGGGCCGCTTGCGGTGGCCCCCGACCGGCGCGGCGAGGGTCTGGGCGCGGCCCTGCTGACCGCGGCGCTGGCGGGCGTCGACACGAACGGCGCGGGGCCGGTCGTGCTGATCGGCGACGAACCCTATTACGGACGCTTCGGCTTCGCAGCCTCAGGCACGGCACGCTGGTCGCTACCCGGCCCGGTCGATCGCGCGCGGCTGCTGCTGCGCGGCGGCGCGGGATTGCCCGGGGTCGCGCGGCTGGGGCCGGTGCACAGCGCGCTGCCGCTCGCCGCCTAGCGTCGCGCGCCCAGCTCGACACCATAGCGCATGACGCGCAGCGCGCCGTCCTCGGCCTTGTCGTCGGCGAGGTCGAAGGTGAAGCGCGCGCCGCGCGCGGGTTCCCAACCGCCGCAGCCGCCCGTGGTGTTCCAATAGGCATAGCTGACGCGCACCCGTCGCCCGTCGCCGTCGCTGACAAGCTCGGCCGATCCGAACACCAGTTGCTGACCGAATTCGGGGCTGCCGCTATCGGGTTCGGCGACGGTGCCCGCGACGATATGCCCGACGATCGTCGCGGCGGGGGTACGAAAACGCAGCTCGCGCGGATCGGTGAAGGCTTCGCACGCCGGCCTTGGCGTCGCGCGGTCGGGAACCGGCGCGGCGGCGGCAGGCGCGGCGAGCAGCAGGAGCGGCAGACAGCGGCGGAGCATCGACGGCCTCCCAGTGTTGGCTCGTTGTGTTGGCCGCATCACGGTATAGGAAGGACGCGATGATAGCGAACCGTAACGAGCCGGATGACAGGGCGCGCGACAGCGCGGGCCAGTCGTTCGCCGAGATCGTGGCGCGCCTCGGCGACCGCCGCCTGCCCCCGGTCGACGCCTGGCACCCGACGCACTGCGGCGACAGCGACATGCGAATCGCCGCCGACGGCACCTGGTGGCACGCGGGCACACCCATCGGACGGCCCGAGCTGGTGCGGCTGTTCTCGACGATCCTGCGGCGCGAGGCCGACGGGTCGTTCGTGCTGGTGACGCCGGGCGAGAAGCTCGATATCGCCGTCGACGATGCACCCTTCGTCGCGGTCGAGGCGACGATCGACGGCAGCGGCGCGGGGACCAGCATCGCCTTCCGCCTCAATACCGGCGACCATGTCATCGCCGGGCCCGACCATGCACTGCGTCTCGAGACCGCCGCCGACGGCAGCCCGCGACCTTACGTCCACGTCCGCAGCCGCCTCGACGCGCTGGTGCTGCGCCCGGTCTTCTATCATCTCGCCGAGGTCGCGCTGGCCATCGACCCGCCCGGCCTGTGGAGCGGCGGCGCGTTCTTTCCGTTCGGCCCGACCGCATGAATCCAATCCGATGAGTCTCGCCGCACGGCTGGCGCGCGCCACGGGGGCGCATGATGCGTCGTACAGCGGCGACTGGGCGGTCAGTTCGCATGCCCCCGATCCGGCGCGCGTGCTGACCGATGCCGCCGTGCTGATCGCCGTCGTCGATCGCGCGGCACCGACACTGCTGCTGACGCGCCGCAGCCACGCGCTGCGCCGCCACGCGGGCCAGGTCGCGTTTCCCGGCGGGCGCATCGACCCCGACGACCAGGGACCCGTGGCGGCGGCGCTGCGCGAGGCGTACGAGGAGGTCGCGCTCGATCCGGCGCGCGTCGAGGTCATCGGCATCACCGACATCTACGAGACCGGCACGGGCTATTCGATCACGCCCGTCATCGGCATCATTCCGCCCGACCTGCCGTTGGTCGCCGCCGAGGATGAAGTGGCGGCGCTGTTCGAGGTGCCACTCGACCATGTTCTCGACGCCGCGAATCATCAGCTCCGGACCGGCGACTGGCAGGGTCGGGCGCGGCGATTCTATGTCATCGAGGCGGGCGGCCACGAAATCTGGGGGGCGACGGCGGCGATGCTCGTCAACCTGTCGCGGCGGCTGGCGTGAAGCTGCCGCCCACGCCGTGGCTCAATACGCCGTCGACACAGCGCATCCTCGCGGCGCTGGATGCGGACGGCGGCAACGTCCGCCCGGTCGGCGGCGCGGTGCGCGACGCCCTGCTCGACCTCCCGGTCGCCGATGTCGACCTGGCGACCCGGTGGGAACCGGACGAGACCGTTCGGCGACTGCGCGCAGGGGGCATCAAGGCGGTGCCGACGGGGATCGCCCACGGCACCATCACCGCCGTCGCCGACGGCCACGCGATCGAGGTGACGACGTTGCGCCGCGATGTCGCGACCGACGGACGGCACGCGCAGGTGGCGTTTTCGCGCGACTGGCGCGACGATGCGGCGCGGCGCGACTTCACCATCAACGCGCTCTACGCCGACCCGACCAGCCGCGACATCGACGATTATTTCGGCGGACTCGACGATCTGGCAGCGCGTCGCGTGCGCTTCATCGGCGACCCCGTCACACGCATCGCCGAGGACCATCTCAGGATCCTGCGCTTCTTCCGTTTTCACGCGCGCTTCGGACATGGGGATCCCGAGGCGGCTGGCCTCGCGGCCTGCGCGGCGCGCGCCAACGACCTGATGGCGCTGTCGCGCGAACGCATCGCCGGCGAGCTCGCCAAACTGCTCGGCGTCGCCGATCCGGTTTCCGTCGTGGCCGTCATGCTCGACCACGGCATCTTCGCGCCGGTGCTGCCCGAACTGCGCGATACCGCGCGGCTGGCGCGCCTTGTCGCGACCGAGGCCGCGCACTTGCAGCCGCCGCAGTGGCTCAGGCGGCTGGCGGCGCTGCTGCCCGCCGATGCGGCGATGCTCGACGATGTCGCGGTGCGCCTGCGGCTCTCGAAGCACGAGCGGCGGCGGCTGGTCGCGATGTCGTCGCCGCCGCAGGCCAACGCCCGCGCCGAGGCGTATCGCGACGGGGCCGAGGCGGCGATCGACCGTCGGTTGCTCGGCGGCGCGCCCGACGATCTGGCGGTGCTGACCGACTGGTCGCGCCCGCGCCTGCCGATCACCGGCCGCGCGCTGATCGCCAAGGGCGTCGCGCCCGGCCCCGAAGTATCGCGCAAGCTCGGCTGGTTCGAGCGCGCGTGGGTCGCGGCGGGCTTTCCGCCGGATAGTGCCGCACTGGTCGATGCGGCGGTGCGTGAAGGCTGAGGGTTTGTCCATCCGCAGCCTCGTCCTCCCCGCGAGGGTGGGACCCAGTCCGCAGCGAGAGCGCCAGCGCAGCTGACCAGCTTCTTGTCAAATGGGCTGGGTCTCCGCCTTCGCGGAGATGACGAAAGCAAGCGTCCAAGCGAAAGGCGGCAGCTGTAGACTCGTTCGCTCAGCCAGCCCCGAACGCTTCCTTCAGCTTGCCGAAAAATCCGCTCGCCGCAGGCGTGTTCTTGCCGCCCTCCTCGGCTTCGATCGCCTGGAACTCCTCAAGAATTTCCTTCTGGCGGCGGGTCAGCTTGACCGGCGTCTCGACGTCGACCTGGACGATCAGGTCGCCGAAGCCCGCGCCGTTGAGCGCGGGCATGCCACGCCCGCGCACGCGGAACTGCTTGCCCGACTGGGTGCCCGGCGGCACCTTGATCGTCGCGCGCGTCTTGTCGAGGCCCGGCACCTCGATCTCGCCACCCAGCGCCACCGTCGTCACCGACACCGGCACGGGCGCGAATAGCGTCGTGCCCTCGCGCTTGAAGATGGCATGCGGCTTGAGCGCGACGAAGATGTAGAGGTCGCCCGCTGGGCCGCCGCGCTGGCCGGCCTCGCCGTCGCCCGCGACGCGGATGCGCGTGCCGTCGTCGACCCCCGCCGGGATCGGCACCTTAAGCGACTTCTGGCGCTCGACGCGGCCCTGGCCGTGGCAGGTATCGCAGGGGTCGGCGATGACGCGCCCCGCGCCGTGGCAGGCGGGGCAGGTGCGCTCGACGGTGAACATGCCCTGGCGCATCGCGACCTTGCCGTGGCCGTGGCAGGTGACGCACGCCTTGGCGCTCGTGCCGGGTTTGGCTCCCGAGCCGCTGCACGGTTCGCAGGCGACCGCCACTTCGATTTCGAGTTCGGCGGTCTTGCCCTCGAACGCTTCCTCGAGCGTCATCTGGAGGTCGTAACGCAGGTCCTGCCCGCGCCCCGTCGGCTGACGCCCGCGCCCGGTGAACTGCTCGAAGATGTCCGAGAAGATATCGCCGAAGCCGCCGAAGCCCTGCGCGCCTGCGCCGCCGCCCTGCTGGAAGGCGGCCTTGCCGTAGCGGTCGTAGGCGGCGCGCTTTTGCGGGTCCTTGAGGCAGTCATAGGCCTCGCTGATCGCCTTGAAGCGCTGTTCGGCCGCATGGTCGCCGGGGTTCTTGTCGGGGTGCCATTGCATCGCGAGACGGCGATACGACGCCTTGAGCGTACCGTCGTCGGCAGTGCGCTCGCACTCGAGCAACTCGTAATAGTCGATGTCCACCGTCGCCATCACTCGTCGTCTACGTCCATGATGGTCGGGAGTAGGTCATTATTCTCCTCGATCCTGAGCATTCGCATGTCGCGGACCGATGCTCGAAACCACGGAAACTTCCTACTGAGCTTCTGGACGGTGAGGACGCACTTGATAGCGTCGACCGTCTCATCGCCGAAATAACCGCTTCCTTGCACCCACTCGAAGCCGCGCGAGGTCAAATAGTTCCGGATGTCGCCATAGGCGTTGGTGTACGAAGGCGTCGGATAAGATTGCTGCAAGGCCGTCGTATCGAGATCGAATATTATCGCGTACATGCGCCCCATTCTCCGAGAATTGTGACCGGCTCCCCCAGTCTTGCGGACGGGAAACAGACCCCCGCCCGCCAGGGCAGCACCAGCGGGTGAACCGGTCATCATCGACATCGCGTAGCAGCCCATCGTTAAATCCGGATACTACTTCTTGTCGTCCTCGACTTCCGAGAACTCGGCGTCGACGA
>CAXTSL010000032.1:12477-15197 GCA_964246975.1 uncultured Sphingomonadaceae bacterium | reverse complement strand
GCGGCTGCCCTTCGGTTGTCATCCCCGCGCAGGCGGGGACCCATGATCTCCGCCGTCCGTGTTCATGGGTCCCCGCCTGCGCGGGGATGACAGCGTGGGGATGGCTGTCCGCCGTCCCCACGTCATCATCCCTTACTTCTTGTCGTCCTCGACTTCCGAGAACTCGGCGTCGACGACATTGTCGTCCTTTGGCGCTTCCGCCCCCGGCGACGCGGCGCTCGCCTGGTCGGCGGCATAAACCGCCTCGCCGAGCTTCATCGCTACCGTACCGAGCGCCGTCGTCTTGGCGGTGATCGCTTCCGGATCGCCGCCGTCGAGTACCGACTTCAAGTCCGCGATCGCTGCTTCAATCTCGGCCTTGACCTCGGGCGTCACCTTGTCGCCGTGCTCCGCCAACTGGCGTTCCGTCGTGTGCGCGAGGCTGTCGCCCTGGTTGCGCGCCTCGGCGACCGCGCGACGCTTCTTGTCTTCTTCCGCGAACACCTCGGCGTCCTTGACCATCTTCTCGATGTCGTCCTTCGACAGGCCGCCCGACGGCTGGATGCGGATCTGCTGCTCCTTGCCGGTGCCCTTGTCCTTGGCGTTGACCGCGACCAGGCCGTTGGCGTCGATATCGAAGGTCACCTCGATCTGCGGCATACCGCGCGGCGCGGGCGGGATGCCGACGAGGTCGAACTGGCCGAGCAGCTTGTTGTCCGCCGCCATCTCGCGCTCGCCCTGGAAGACGCGGATCGTCACCGCATTCTGGTTGTCGTCGGCGGTCGAATAGGTCTGCGACTTCTTGGTCGGGATCGTCGTGTTACGGTCGATCATCCGCGTGAACACCCCGCCCAGCGTCTCGATGCCGAGGCTCAGCGGCGTCACATCGAGCAGCAGCACGTCCTTGACGTCGCCCTGCAGCACGCCCGCCTGAATCGCCGCGCCCATCGCGACGACCTCGTCGGGGTTGACGCTGGTATTGGGCTCCTTGCCGAACAGCTCCTTCACGAAGGCACGCACGCGCGGCATCCGCGTCATGCCGCCGACGAGGATGACCTCATCGATTTCGCTCGTCTTGACACCCGCCTCGCTGATTGCGTCGAGGCAGGGCTTGCGCGTCTTCTCGATCAGCTCGACGACGAGGCGCTCGAGGTCGGCGCGGCTGATCGTCTTGACGAGGTGCTTCGGCCCCGTCGCATCGGCGGTGATGAAGGGCAGATTGACCTCGGTCGAGGCCGACGACGACAGCTCGATCTTCGCCTTCTCGGCGGCCTCCTTGAGGCGCTGGAGCGCGAGCTTGTCCTTCTTGAGGTCGATGCCTTCGGCCTTTTGGAAGTCGGCCGCGAGGAACTCGACGACCTTGGCGTCGAAGTCCTCGCCGCCGAGGAAGGTGTCGCCGCTGGTCGACTTGACCTCGAACACACCGTCGCCGAGCTCGAGGATCGACACGTCGAAGGTACCGCCGCCAAGATCGTAGACCGCGATCGTCTTGGCCCCCTGCTTGTCGAGGCCGTAGGCCAGCGCTGCCGCGGTGGGTTCGTTGATGATGCGCAGGACTTCGAGGCCCGCGATCTTGCCGGCGTCCTTGGTCGCCTGGCGCTGCGCGTCGTTGAAGTACGCCGGGACAGTGATGACCGCCTGCGTGACGGTCTCGCCAAGGTACGATTCGGCGGTTTCCTTCATCTTCTGCAGGATGAAGGCGCTGATCTCGCTGGGCGAATAATCCTTGCCGCCCGCGCCGACCCACGCGTCGCCGTTGCCGCCGCGGACGATCTTGTAGGGAACGAGCGCCATGTCCTTCTGCGTCATCGGGTCGTTGAAGCCGCGCCCGATCAGGCGCTTGACCGCAAACACGGTATTCTCGGGATTGGTCACCGCCTGACGCTTGGCGGGCTGGCCGACGAGGCGTTCGCCGTCCTTGGTAAACGCGACCTGGCTCGGCGTCGTGCGCGCGCCTTCGGCGTTCTCGACAACCTTGGGGGCGCTGCCCTCCATGACCGCGACGCAGCTGTTGGTGGTGCCGAGGTCGATCCCGATTACTTTGGCCATCTGTGGTCCTCTTGAGTGCGATGCCTGAAACGGCGGCGCGGCGGCCCTTACCGAGAAGCGACCGCCGTGTCCGTCGTGTGCGGCGGATATAGGGAGGGCGATTTTGCGCTACAAGCACAGGATGCCGCAGGGCCGCACGCCGCATGGACGATTCCGCCTCCGTCACGCTAGATCCGGACGGCGGCGAGGGAAGGGACGACATGTCACGGTCGATCGGGCGGATGTTCGGCTGGGCGGCGTGCATCCTGTCGGTGGTTTTGCTGATCGCCGCGCTGCTGCTGGGCGTGCGCGCCGAGGCCGCCGGGGCGGCGCGAGTGACGGGCGCGCAGGTGCGCCTTGCCGCCGTTGCGGGGCGTCCTGCGGCGGGCTATTTCACCCTGCACGGCGGCGCGGCGGACGACCTGCTGGTCGGCGTCGCCTCGCCGCTGGCGACGCGCATCGAGCTGCACAGCAGCAGCATGGCGGGCGGGGCGATGCGGATGGACGCGCTGCCCGCCGTCGCGCTGCCCGCAGGCGGCACGGTATCGTTCGCGCCGGACGGCAACCACCTGATGATCTTCGGGATGCGCGGCGACCTCAAGCCGGGCGCGGCGGTGCCGCTGGTGTTCCGCCTGCGCAGCGGCACGCTCGTCAAGGCCCAGGCGCTCGCGGTTGCGCCAGGCGGCGACATGGCTATGCCCATGCGGCATGGC
>CAXTSL010000032.1:6945-12467 GCA_964246975.1 uncultured Sphingomonadaceae bacterium | reverse complement strand
CGAGGGTTGACGACGGGCGAGCGTGCCATCGCGGCGTCGGTGTTCGGCGCGGCGCTCGACCGCGACGCCGTACGGCTGCGCTGCGCCAAATGGTTCATGTTCCAGCCCGCATGGGTGACGATGGCCCCCGACGGCGACGTCTGGTTCCATCCCAATTCAGGATTGTGGCGCGACGATTTCTCGCGCGAAGTCCTGCCGGTGCGCGCGCTGCTGGTGCATGAGCTGACGCACGTCTGGCAGCACCAGGCGGGGGTGAACCTGATCCGCTCGCGCCGCCCCTTCGCGCGCTATCGCTATGAGATCGCAATGGGAAAGCCCTTCGCCGCCTATGGTATCGAGCAACAGGCCAGCCTCGTCGAAGACCTTTATCGCGCCCGCGAGCAGGGTCGCGACGATGCCGCGCTGCGCGCCGTAATACCGTTCGCCTGACTGGCTCGGGGCCTTGCGACCGTGCATAGTCGGCGCATGATCTTCACCCGCCACCGCTTCGCCAGCTTCGACGGCGTCGACCTCAGCTGGCAGGAAACCGGCGCGGGCCGCGCGGTCGTCCTTCTCCACGGCCTGTTCTCGACGGGCGATACCAACTGGACGAAGTTTGGCGCGGCGCAGAGTGTCGCGGCGGCGGGGTTTCGCGTCATCCTCCCCGACCTGCGCGGCCACGGCGACAGCGCCAAGCCGCACGATGCAGCCGCCTATCCGCCCGACGTGCTGGCGCGCGACGCGGCCGCGCTGGTCGCGCATCTCGGCCTCGCCGACTACGACCTCGGCGGTTATTCGCTGGGCGGGCGGACGACGCTGCGCTGCCTCGTGCGAGGCATGCGTCCGCGCCGCGCCGTCGTCTCGGGCATGGGCCTGACGGGCATGACCGAGATCGGTCGGCGCACCGACTGGTTCCTCGACGTCATCGCGCGTGCTGATAGCTTCGAACCCGGCTCGAACGGCTGGACGGCGGTGCAGTTCATCCGCACCAACCACGACGACGGCGAAGCGGTCGCGCACGTGCTGCGCTCGCAGGTGACGACGACCGCCGCCGAGATCGCCGCCGTCACGACCCCGACACTGCTCCTGTGCGGCAAGGATGACCGCGACAACGGCTCCGCCGCCGATCTCGCCGCCGCGCTGCCGCACGGCGTCTACGCCGAAATCCAGGGCAATCACATGAGCGCCGTGGTGAAACCCGACTTCGGGCAGGCGATCGCCGACTATCTCGGCCAGCCCGACCCGATCGGCGACTGAACCGGCTTCGCCGGGCGCCGTCAGCGCCGGTATTGCAGCGGCATCGCCCCCGTCTTCAAGCCGAGATAGCGGTCGCGGAGTTCGGTCTGGCGCGACACCATCGGCTGGCGGACGCCGTCGACGATCACCGCCGTTGGCGCCGAGGTCAGTTCGAGCGGGTCGCCGTCCCACACCACGATATCGGCGCGCTGTCCGGCGGCGAGCGTGCCGGTGTCGGTCATGCCGAAGATCGCGGCGGGAGCGGCGGTGACGCTGCGCAGCGCCTGCGTCCATGTCAGCCCGACGCCGCCGGGAACGCGCGCCTGCGCGACCATGTTGCCCGCATAATGCGGCAGGTCGCGCGCCTGGAAACTCGCATCCTGTTCGAGGATGCCGAGCCCGACGACGACCCCCGCCGCAACCAGCCGCCCGACGTTCGATCTGGTCGAGGCGACCGCTTCGAAGCTGTTGGGATTGTCGAGCAGCGGCTGGGTGATGACGGGCACGTTGGCGGCGGCGATGCGGTCGGCGACCAGCCAGCCCTCGCGCGCGCCGAACAGGACGAGCTTGAGCTTGGGAAATTCGCTGCGCAGCGCCAGCACGTTGAGGATATCCTGCGCGCGCTCGACATGGACGACGAGGCGCTGCGTCCCTGCGACCACGGCTCCCAGCGCGGCGGCATCGAGCCGGGTGACGAAATCGTCCGCCGCGCGCCCGTCGCCGAACGCCGCCGGGTTGCGGGCATAGCGTTCGGCTTCGTGGAGGGCGTTACGGAAGGTCAGGAAGGCGGCGGGCCGCGACCCTCCGGCGGCGCGCGCGCCGCTCTCGCCCATCTCGACGAACTGAAAGGCGCGGGGACGCGTGACCGTGTCGCGGCCCGCCGCGAGACTGATCAACAGCCCCTGCCCGCCGAAGATGGACCGCGACGGGTTCGGCGCGACCGCCGAGCGCGTCACGCCGCCTAGCCGCTCGACCGCGATGTTCGACGCTGCCGGGTTGATGCCCGTCGCGAGGTCGAGCGCCGCCGAGAACGGCGACTTCGACGCCCCGGTGTCGTTGGTCTGGTCGACGGCGTTGACCTCCGACGCGCCGGTGAACGACATCGCGGCGAAGATGCCTGGCGTCACCCATTTGCCGGTGGCGTCGATGACCGTCGCACCAGCGGGTATCGCCGCAGTCGCGCCGACCGCCGTGATCCTGCCGCCGGTGATGACGACCGTGCCGCCGGGAATCGGCTCGCCCGTCGCAGTGGCGACGATCCCGCCGGTGATCGCGATGGTCTCGGCGACGGCGGGAGCGGCGAGCAATGCCGCCAGTGCGATCAGCGCCCTCACTTCGTGTCTCCCCGGCCCGGCTGCCCAAGCTCGAAATCGGTCACCGGGCGCTTCGACGCATCGGCCCAGTCGTACATCACCGCGCCGTCGATCCAGACTTTCTCGGGCCGCGAATAGACCGAGAAGGGCTCGCCGTTCCACAGCAGGACATCGGCGCGCTTGCCGACCTCGAGGCTGCCGGTCTCCCGGTCGATCCCCAGCCCCTTCGCGGGGTTGAGCGACAGCCACGTCCACGCGTGCTCGGGGGAGATCGTCAGGCCCGCGCGCCGTCCCGCGCCGATCGCCTTAGCCGCCTCCTGGTTGAGCCGCTGCGTCCCGTCGGCGTCGTCGGAGTGGACTATGGCGCAGGCGCCCGCCGCGTCGACGAGCGCGATATTCTCGTTGATGCCGTCGTAGGCTTCCATCTTAAAGCCCCACCAATCCGCCCACATCGCGCCACAGATATTCTCGCGCTTGAGCAAGTCGGCGATCTTGTAGGCCTCGACGGCGTGGTGGAAGGCACTAATCTTATAGCCGAATTCGTGACTCAATGCGACGATGTTCGCCATTTCGTCGGCGCGGTAGCAGTGGTGCTGGACGAGAATATCGCCGTTGAGGACGCCCATCAGCGTGTCGTTCGCCAGCTCGCGGCGCGGCGCGTCGGTGGGCTTGGCGGTGCCTGCCTTGGCGCGCTTGGTGTAGTCCTCCCAGCGGCGCTTGTAGATCGTCGCGTCGGACCAGACCTGGCGGTCGACGGCGATATTGCCCATGCGGGTGGCGGGCGACTGGCCCTTGCTGCCATAGACGCGCTTGGGGTTCTCGCCGCACGCCATCTTGAGGCTTGGCTTGGCGCCGGGGAACTTCATGTCCTGCGCGGTGCGGCCGAGCACGTTGCGGACCGTCACGCCGCGCCCGCCGAACAGGTTCGCCGATCCCGGCAGGATGTGCGCGGTGACGATGCCGCCCGCCAGCGCGCGGGTGAACTGCGGGTCCTGCGGCCAGATCGAATGCTCGGCCCAGACCTCGGAGCGGTTCGGACCCGTCGCCTCGTTGCCGTCGCTGTTCGCCTCGACGCCGGGCGCGGGATAGTCGCCCATGTGGCTGTGGATATCGATGATCCCCGGCGTGAGCCATTTTCCGCGCGCGTCGATGACGACGGCCCCGGCGGGGACCGCGACGGTCTGGCCGATCTCGGCGACCTTGCCGCCCTCGAGCCGCAGCGCCCCGCCGATCAGCTTGCCGCCCCTGCCATCGTAGATGTTGGCGTTCTGGATGACCGTCGTGACGGAAGGATAGGGCTTGTAGGTCGAAGGGTACGGGTCGCCGGGCACCGACACGATCTCGGGCGGCGTCGCGGGCTTGTCGCTGGCGCTCTTGGGCTTGGGGGTGGAGGCGCAGGCGGCGGTCAGCAGCAGCGCGCAGAGAACGGCATTACGCATCAATCGACCCCATGCATCCAGCGGCGGATCAGCCACGACAGCGCGAGCAGCAGGACGCCGATTGCCGCCGAGACTTCGCCGATCGTCGTGAACACTCCGGCGTAGGTGTCGAGGCTGACCTTGAGGTTGGTGACCTGCCCGCCGACGGTCTCGACGCTGGCGACCTGCGCGACGACGCCCGCGACGTACTGCGCGCAGCTGATCGACAGGAACCAGACGCCCATCATCATGCCGACTATGCGCGCGATCGACAGCTTGGTGATCATGCTCAGCCCCACCGGCGAGATGCATAATTCGGCCGCCGAGTGGATGAAATACAGCCCCGCCAGCCACCAGATGCCGACCTTGAAGTCGGGTCCGACGAACTGCGTGCCCCAGACAAGGAACAGGAAGCCGAGCCCGACGCCGATCAGCGCGAAGCCGAACTTGACCGGGATCGACGGCTCACGCCCGCGTCGCGCCAGCGTGATCCACAGCTTGGCCATGACCGGCGCGAGGACGACGATGAAGAAGGCGTTGAAGAACTGCGTCTGACCTGCCGAGATCGGCAGGCCGAAGATGTGCAAGTCGGTGTTGCGGTCGGCGAACAGCGTCAGCGACGACCCCGCCTGCTCGAACAAGGTCCAGAACACGACGTTGAAGACGATCAGCACGATCGCCGCGAGCATCATCTCGAACTCGGCCTTGGTGCCCGCGCGGAACGACCAGATCGGAATGCCGATAATCGACGCGAGGAAGGTGAAGAACAGCACCTTGCCGAGGATCGGCAGCCCGAGGACATAGCCGACGATGCCCTGGCCCTTTACCGGCGGTGGCGAATTCATCAAATTGTAGAACAGCAGGTAGAACAGCGGGATCGCCACCAGCGCGGCGATAAAGATGCCGAGCGCCTTGTCGCCGCCGGGCTGCGCGGGCGGGTCGCCGACGCCGCCGAGCTTGGGTCCGGCGAACTGGATCAGCGTCCACGACACCGCCATGCCGGCGGCGGCGAGGCCGAAGCCCGCCCACCAGCCGATGCCGTCCCAGACGCCGGGAATCCCGACCGCGAGCACCGGGCATAGCAGCTGCGAGAACAGCGAGCCCAAGTTGATGCCCATGTAGAAGATTGTGAACCCGGCATCGCGTCGTCGGTCGCCGGTGGCGTAGAGCGAGCCGACCATCGTCGAGATGTTGGGTTTGAAGAAACCGTTGCCGACGGTCACCGCCGACAGGCCGAGGAGCAGGATCATCGTGTGCAGCGCGCTGCGGTCGGCACCCGCGACGAGGCCGCCCTTGGGCAGCGTCCGCGCGACCTTGCCGTCGGGCGCGACGAGCTGGACCGTACCATCGTCCTGGCCCCTGACCGCGAGGCGCTGGCCGCCGTCGAGGAGGTACTGCTGCTTCTTGCCGTCGGCGGACTTCTCGACCTGGACCTCGTGGCGGACGCCGTCGACGGTGGCGAAGGGCTTCGCCGCGTCGCCGCCGAAGCACAGCGTCAAATATCCGAGCGACATGACCACCGCGCCGAACTTCACCGCGCGCTTCGAGCCGAGATAGCGGTCGGCGAGCAATCCGC
>CAXTSL010000032.1:0-6935 GCA_964246975.1 uncultured Sphingomonadaceae bacterium | reverse complement strand
CGTGAAGCCGCCGTAGAGGCCGGTGGTGGTGCTGTCGCTGAACAGGAAATGGTCGGCGAGATAGAGCGTCAGCAGCGCCCGCATGCCGTAATAGCCGAAACGCTCCATCGCCTCGGTGGTGAACAGGCGGGCGAGCGCGCGCGGATGGCCGAACCACTGCGGACCGGTGTCGGCGACACCGGGTTCGTTGACGGGGACGCTGGCCATGTGACTCCCTGAACCTCGCGCTGCTCTGGCGGCGGCGCTTCGACGCGGCGCACAGTAGCGGCGCGCGTGGCGGGGGCAAGGGGGCGCTCGACCTTCGCCGTCGCACCCGGTAAGCGCACGCCCATGTTCAACGACCGGTCGACCCCGCTCAGCCTGCTCGCCACGCGCCGTTCGGGAAAGGCGCGCGACATGATCGCGCCGGGGCCGACCCCAGGCCAGCTCGACCGGCTGCTGACAGTGGCGGCGCGCGTGCCCGACCACGGCAAGCTGGCGCCGTGGCGCTTCGTCGTCATCGACAACCGGGAGGGCCTCGCCGACCTCCTCGAAGCCGCGTACCGCACCGGGACGCCCGAGCCGGGGCGCGTCGCGCTCGACGCGGTGCGGCGCTTCGCGGTCGAGGCGCCCTGTCTTGTCGTCGTGATGAGCCGCCCCGTGACGCCGAGCGCGATTCCCGTCTGGGAGCAGGAGATGTCGGCAGGCGCGGCGTGCGCCATGCTGTGTGCCGCCGCGTCGGCGATGGGCTTCGTCGCCAACTGGCTGACCGGCTGGGCGGCGTACTCGCCCGTGGTGACGGCGGGGCTCGGCGAGGCGGGCGAGCGCATCGCGGGCTTCGTTTTCGTCGGCACCGCCGCAAAACCGCTCGACGAGCGGCCGCGCCCCGACCTTGCGACCGTGGTACGCCACTGGGACGGTTGACGCGGCGCTGTTCTAGCGCAATATGACACCGTGTTCCACGGCGACCGCCCCATCTATCTCCAGATCCGCGACATCATCGTCGCGCGGATCATCGACGTGACCGACGGCGACGGCGGCCAGTTGCCCTCGGTGCGTGCGCTAGCGGCCGAGCTGGCGGTCAACCCGCTGACCGTCGCCAAGGCCTATCAGGAACTCCAGTCGGCGGGGCTGGTCGCGGCGAAGAAGGGCGTCGGCCTGTACGTCGAGGCGGGCGCGCGCGCCGCGCTGCTGCGCACCGAACGGGCGGCTTTCCTGCGCGACGAATGGCCGAGGACGCGGGCGCGGGTCGAGCGGCTGGGGCTCAGGCCGCAGGATTTGTTCGCGGAAGCTTAAATAACCGGCAATCCTAATCTCCCGTCGTCATGCTGGCGAACGCCAGCATCCAGCGTCGGGCGAGCAACCAGCCTTGGCGTCTCGCGCCACCTTGGATGCCGGCGTTCGCCAGCATGACGAAGCGACTATCGGGTCGGCGTGACGCCCAAGTGACAGCGCACGCCGCCTGCCCTACCACCCCCGCATGACCCCCGCCGCCCTCCTCGACGCCCTCGTCCCGGCCGTGCGCGCAGCGGGCGTGCTGATCGAGGCGGTCCGAAGGCGCGGCTTCGAAGCGCGCGGCAAGGCCGATGCCTCCCCGGTCACCGAGGCCGACGAGGCCGCCGAAGTGTTGCTCACCGCCGCGATCCGCGCGCTCGACGACGCGCCGATCGTCGGCGAGGAAGCGCACGCGGGGGGCCACCGCCCCGACCCGTGCGCGCGCTTCTGGCTGATCGACCCGCTCGACGGGACCAAGGACTTCATCGCCGGGCGCGCCGCCTATTCGGTCAACGTCGCGCTGATCGAGGGCGGGGCTCCAATCCTCGGCCTCGTCCTGTCCCCGCGCGACGGCGTGCTGTGGGCGGGCGCGACGGGTGCCGGCGCGTTCCGACAGGCGGACGCCGACGCGCCGCGCCTGCCCATCGGTGTGCAGCCGATGCGCCCGCTGCCCGTCGTAGTCGTCAGCCACAGCCACCTCGATCCCGCGACGCGCGACTGGGTAACGAGCCTCGGCGCGTGCGCGCTCGAACCCGCTGGATCGAGCCTCAAGTTCTGCCGCCTCGCCGAAGGTTCGGCCGACGTTTACCCCCGCTATGGCCCGACAATGGAATGGGACACCGCCGCCGGACATGCCGTGCTGCTGGCAGCCGGCGGGGCGATGCGCGCGCCCGACGGCACGGACTTCGCCTATGCCAAGCAAGGCTATCTGAACGGCCCGTTCCTCGCGGTCGGCGACAGCGCGGCGTTCGGCGCGCTGCCGCCGCTTTGACGGCGACAATATCGTCGTCATCCCGGCGAACGCCGGGACCCATCACCTGAGTTTGGGAGATGGATCCCGGCGTTCGCCGGGATGACGACGAATTTTAGAAGCGAATTGCCAGCTTGCGGCGGCGCAGCGCGGTGCCCGTCATCGCAAAGCCGGTCAGCAGCATCGCCCAGGTTGCGGGCTCGGGCACGGCGGCGGTGTAGGTGCCGTGCTTGATCAGGATTTCGTTCGCCGAGTTGCCGCCGCCGTGGATGCGGACGGTGCCGGTGACGGTCAGGCCGTTGCCGCCCCAGTTATTGTCGGAATAGAAGAACAGCTCGTTCGTCGCGGTCCCGGCGCCGCTCGGGTCGCCGGTGGCGGCGATGCTGAACGCCGTGCCGTCGATGTCGCTGATCGTATAGCTCGCGTCGCGCTTGGCGTAGAACTTGATCGCATTGCCCGACAGTCCGGCGATATCGCCGCCGCCCGGCGACGACACCGTCGTGATGCCGTTCAGCGTGAACGACAGCGCCGTTGCGGTCCATGTCAGGGTGAAATTCTGCGTCGTGCCGCAGCCCGCCGCGCCGCCGGCCTCGCAGCCCCAGTTGAACTGGCCTTGGTTGAAATTGGACTGGCTGGTCTGCTTGCCGACGCCGACTTCCCAGGTGCCGTTGAGCGCCGCGTTGCTGTTGCCGCCGCGCAGTTCGACCCCGTAAACGCCCGCGCCGGTGCCGCCGGGCAGGACCTCGACGAAGTTGCCGGTGATCGGCGCGAACATCGGGCTGACCTGGGTGATCGTTGCCGTTGCCGCTGTCGCGCTGCCGAGCAGCACCGCTGCGATGGTGCAATTCAGTTTGTGCATGTCGCCGAACTCCCTAACCCGATTGCATTTTCGCCCGGCTGACCACCAGGGCTTGAACGAAGCTATGCAATGGCGATGCCAAAATAGTTAACGGTATGTTTACATCACCTTACGATTTTCCTAATATTATAACTGTAAAATATTCCGACACTTTGACGACAAGCGCGTCACGAACCTGCGTTGACTCGGGCGTTGCCGCGCCGCACAAAGGCGGTGCCGCCGGGGCAACCCGGCGTCCGCGCGGGAGAGTGCGGGGGCCCCGGTCCTCGCCGCCGAAGGAGCAAGCCGTCCCCGGCAATCTCTCAGGCACCAGGGACCGCTTGGGCGCATCAGCGGCAGTCTGGAAAGCGGGTCGCCCTTCAAGGGTGCCTCCACCGAAGGGGTAAGCCGCTCGTGCGGTCAAAGCTCTCAGGTTCAAGGGACAGACGGGGGCGCGGACGGCGGATGTCTCGTCGTTCGGACTCTGTCCCGGGTTCCGCATGGCCGACGCCGACGCCCCTGTTCTCGCGCTTCCCCTCGACGCGCTGCACCGTGAGCGCGGCGCGCGCATGGTGCCGTTCGCGGGCTATGCGATGCCGATCCAGTATGACGGCGCGTTCGGAGGAATTATCGCCGAACACAACTGGACACGGACGCAGGCCGGGCTGTTCGATGTCAGCCACATGGGGCAGCTGGTGTTCGCCGCCACCGATGACGTGGCGCTCGAAACGCTGCTGCCCGGCGATATTTCAGGCTTGAAGCAAGGGGTGCTGCGCTATTCGATGTTGCTCAACGACACCGGCGGCATCCTCGACGACCTGATGGTGACGCGGCGCGGCGAGGGGGCCGGTGGCGATCTCTACATGGTCGTCAACGGCGCGACCAAGCACGATGATCTCGCGGTGTTCCGTGCGGCGGGACTGGCCCCCGCCTACCGCGACGACTGGGCGCTGCTGGCCTTGCAGGGGCCGTGCGCGGTCGATGTGCTCGAACGTCTTTCGCCCGGTGTCGCCGCGCTGAGTTTCATGCGCGGCGGCGCGTTCGACCTGTGCGGCGCAAGCGCGTGGATCAGCCGCTCGGGCTATACCGGTGAGGACGGCTTCGAGATTTCGGTCCCCGCGACCGTCGTCGAGGCGCTGGCGCGCGTCCTGCTTGACGCCCCCGAGGTCCGTCCGATCGGCTTGGGCGCGCGCGATTCTCTGCGTCTCGAGGCGGGGCTGCCGCTCTATGGCCACGACCTCACTCCGGCGATCACCCCCGTCGAGGCGGGGCTGAGCTTCACGATCTCGAAGCGCCGCAAGGTCGAGGGCAGCTTCCCCGGCGCGGCGCGAATCCTCGACCAGCTTCTGAACGGCGCGCCCAAGCGTCGTGTCGGCCTCAAGGTCGAGGGCCGTCTGCCCGCGCGCGAAGGTGCAAGCGTTGTCGCCGCCGAGGGCGTTGTCGGAACGGTGACCAGCGGCGGCTTCGGCCCCGCGCTCGGCTGCCCGATTGCGATGGCGATGGTCGACGCCGCGCACGCTGCCGACGGAACCAAGCTCGGCCTCGACGTGCGCGGGCGCATCCTCGATGCAACCGTCGTGCCGATGCCGTTCTTCCCCAAATCCTATGTCCGCAGCGGAGCCGCCCGATGACACGCTATTTCACCAAGGAACATGAATGGGTCGAGGTCGATGGCAGCTCGGGCACGGTCGGCATCACCGACTATGCCCAGGGCCAGCTTGGCGATGTCGTCTTCGTCGACCTGCCTCCAGCCGACAAGCCGCTGACCAAGGGCAAGGACGCCGCCGTCGTCGAGTCGGTCAAGGCGGCGTCGGACGTCTATGCGCCGGTCTCGGGGGTCGTCGTCGAGGCCAATGCGGCGCTTGAAGCCGATCCGGCGCTGGTCAACACCGCGCCCGAGACCGACGGCTGGTTCTTCAAGCTGACGCTGGGCGACGCGGGCGAGCTCGACGGGCTGATGGACGAGACCGCCTACCGCGCTTTCGTCGCGGGCCTCTGACGCATGATGACGCGCCGCGTCGTCGATCCGCCCGGCCTCGCGCCCGCCAATGGCGGCTATGCGCAGGGGGTAGATATCGCGGGCGCGACGCGGCTGCTGTTCATCAGCGGGCAGATCCCGGTGACCGCCAGGCTCATCGTCCCGTCGGGATTCCCGGCGCAGGCGCGGCTGGTCTGGGCGAATTTCCTCGCGGTTCTCGCCGCCGCCGACATGGGCCTCGACGACCTCGTCAAGATCACCATCTATCTGGCCGAGCGCATCTATGCCGCCGAGAACCGCGCCATTCGGCTCGAAATCCTGGGGCAGCGCCGCGTCGCGATGACGGTGCTGATCGCCGACATCTTCGACCCCGCGTGGCTGATCGAAATCGAAGGGATCGCGGCGCGATGACCGTGCAAACCCACAGCTGGGACCCTGCGACCTATGCCGCGCATGCGGCGTTCGTCCCCGCGCTCGGCGGTGCGGTGCTCGACTTGCTCGCGCCCACGGCGGGGGAACGCATCCTCGATCTCGGCTGCGGCGACGGGGTGCTGACCGTCAAATTGGTCGCGGCAGGGGCCGAGGTCGTCGGCGTCGATGCCGATCCCGCGATGATCGCCAGCGCGCTCGACAAGGGCCTCGACGCGCGCGCCATGGACGGGCGGCAACTGAGCTTCGACGGCGAATTCGACGCGGTGTTCTCGAACGCCGCGCTGCACTGGATGGGCAACCCCGTGCCGGTGACGGCGGGCGTCTGGCGCGCGCTCAAGCCCGGTGGGCGCTTCGTCGTGGAAGCCGGCGGCTTTGGCAACATCGCGGCGATCCGCGTCGGCCTCAATGCCGTCCTTAAGGCGCGCGGCTTCACCCCGGCGTTCGAGGGGATGAGCTATTACCCGACCGCCGACGCCCACCGCGCCGTACTCGAGCGCCAAGGCTTCGAAGTCCTGTCGTGCGAGTTGATCCATCGCCCGACGCCGCTGCCGACGGGCATGAGCGCGTGGCTGCAGACGTTTCGCGGCGGCTTCATCGACGGCGCGGGCGTGCCTGCGAACCAGCGCGGCCAGATCATCGAGGACACGCGCGCGCTGCTTCGCCCGGTCCTCGCGGACGACGCGGGCAACTGGATCGCGGATTACGTGCGGCTGCGGTTTTCGGCGCGGAAGCCGGCGTGAACTTATTCTCCTCTTTCCCCGTCATGCTGGCGCACGCCAGCATCCACCTGCCCGCATGCGGATGGCTGGATGCTGGCGTTCGCCAGCATGACGGCGTTCTTCTTTCGAGGCCTTGATCCGTATGCGTTACCTCCCCCTCACCCCCACCGACCGGACGGAAATGCTCCGTAACATCGGCGCGCCCGACATCGACGCGCTGTTCGCCGATGTGCCCGTTGCCGCGCGCCTCGACGGCCCAATCCACGGCCTGTCCCCGCATATGGGCGAACTGGAGGTCGAGCGCGCGCTGTCGAAAATGGCGGCGAAGAACCTGACGGCGGGCACGACGCCGTTCTTCCTCGGCTGCGGCGCGTACAAGCACCACGTCCCCGCCTCGGTCGATCACATCATCCAGCGCGGCGAGTTCCTGACCAGCTACACCCCCTATCAACCCGAGATCGCGCAGGGCACGCTGCAGGTGCTGTTCGAATTCCAGACGCAGGTCGCGCGGCTGTTCGGCATGGAGGTCGCCAACGCCTCGATGTACGACGGCTCGACCGCGATGACCGAAGCGGTGTTCATGGCGCGGCGCATCACGCGGCGGTCGAAGGCGCTGATTTCGAGCGGCGTCCACCCCCACTACGTCGCGGTACTGCGGACGCTGACGCGCTTCACCGACGACGACATCGTGACGCGCACCCCCGACCTGACTGCCGACGACTATCTCGTCGAGCTGGCCGCGAG
>CAXTSL010000031.1:16063-28769 GCA_964246975.1 uncultured Sphingomonadaceae bacterium | reverse complement strand
CCTCGTCCTCGCGCCCAACAAGATCCTCGCGGCGCAGCTCTACGGCGAGTTCAAGTCGTTCTTTCCCGACAACGCCGTCGAGTATTTTGTCAGCTACTACGACTACTACCAGCCCGAAGCCTACGTCCCGCGCTCGGACACCTACATCGAGAAGGAGTCCTCGGTGAACGAGGCGATCGACCGGATGCGCCATTCGGCGACGCGCGCGCTGCTCGAACGCGACGACGTGATCATCGTCGCCTCGGTGTCGTGCCTCTACGGCATCGGCTCGGTCGAAACCTATTCGGCGATGACCTTCAGCCTCAAAAAGGGCCAGGGGGCCGACCGGCAGGAGATCGTCCGCAAGCTCGTCGCGCTCCAGTACAAGCGCAACGAGGCGGCGTTCGCGCGCGGCAATTTTCGTGTCCGCGGCGACAGCCTCGAACTGTTTCCGTCGCATTACGAGGACAGCGCGTGGCGCATCGGCTTCTTCGGCGACGAAATCGAAAGCATCGTCGAGTTCGACCCGCTGACCGGCAAGAAGATCGCCGACCTGCCGTCGATCAAGGTCTATGCCAACTCGCACTATGTCACGCCGGGGCCGACGCTCAAGCAGGCAAGCGAGGCGATCCGCCACGAGCTGACCGAGCGCCTCAAGGAGATGAATATCGAGGGCAAGCTGCTCGAGGCCCAGCGCCTCGAGCAGCGCACCAACTTCGACCTCGAGATGATTGCCGCCACCGGCAGCTGCGCGGGGATCGAGAACTACAGCCGCTTCCTGACCGGCCGCCTGCCCGGCGAGCCGCCGCCGACGCTGTTCGAATACCTGCCCGAGAACGCCCTGCTGTTCGTCGACGAGAGCCACGTCACCGTGCCGCAGATCGGCGGCATGTCGCGCGGCGATCACCGACGCAAGCTGACGCTCGCCGAATACGGCTTCCGTCTTCCGAGCTGCATCGACAACCGCCCGTTGCGCTTCGAGGAATGGGAGGCGATGCGCCCGCAGACGGTGTTCGTCTCCGCCACGCCCGGCAAATGGGAGATGGAGGCGACCGGCGGCGTCTTCGTCGAGCAGGTCATCCGCCCGACCGGCCTCGTCGACCCACCCGTCGAGATCAAGCCCGTCGAGGACCAGGTCGAGGACTGCATCGCCGAGGCGCGCAAGGTCGCGGCCAACGGCTATCGCACCCTCGTCACGACGCTGACCAAGCGCATGGCCGAGGACCTGACCGAGTTCATGCACGAGGCGGGGCTGCGGGTGCGCTACATGCACAGCGACGTCGAAACGCTTGAAAGAATTGAGCTGATCCGCGACTTGCGCCTCGGGGTTTATGACGTGCTGGTCGGCATCAACCTGTTGCGCGAGGGGCTCGACATTCCCGAATGCGGGCTGGTGGCGATCCTCGACGCCGACAAGGAAGGGTTTCTGCGTTCGGAGACCTCGCTGATCCAGACGATCGGGCGCGCGGCGCGCAACGTCGAGGGGCGCGTCATCCTCTACGCCGACCACGTCACCGGGAGCATGGAGCGCGCGATGGCCGAGACCGGGCGGCGGCGCGCGCGGCAGGAGGCGTACAACCTCGAACACGACATCACCCCGACGACGATCAAGCGCAACATCTCCGACGTGCTGGCGGACGTGTCGCAGCGCGACAGCCTGACCGTCGACACCGGCGACGATGACACCCCCAACCTCGTCGGCCACAACCTCAAGGCCTATATTTCGGACCTCGAAAAGCAGATGCAGACCGCCGCCGCCAACCTCGACTTCGAGATCGCGGCGGCGGTGCGCGACCAGATCCGGCGCCTGGAGGCCGACGACCTCGGCCTGCCGCCCGACCAGCGCAAGGCCCCTGTCCAGGGGCGCAGCATGGGCGGCGCGCCGGGGACGCGGACGACGCGCTTTGCCAAGATGAAGCAGAAGAGCAGCAAGCGCTTCGGGGGCGCGCGGCGGTAGGATACGCTTGCGCCTTTCGATCCGGTTTGGACCAATCCGAATGTGCATTGTCTTGAGTTCCAAGCGCGCCCACGTCATCGATAATGACTGAACCACGCCGATCCGTGCCGGAGATACCCCGTGGCAAGCGTCAAGAAGGGCTATCTTACCCGGACTCCTTCGAATTCCGCGTTCTGGAAGCATTTGCGGGCGTTCAAGCGGGTATTCTGGAAAGCCGAGCGCAAAGCGGCACGCCAAGATGCCGCCTTGCAGGCTCCGGGCCAAAGCTAGTCACACTCAATCGTCATTCCGGCGAAGGTCGGGACCCAGGTGTATGACAAGCTCCGAAGTTCGGGGTTAGGACGCAACTGGGTTCCGGCCTTCGCCGGAATGACGAAAAGGGGAGGTCTTCGAGCGAGCCCCTTGCGCTCCCCCTCGCCCCGCGCCAGAGTGGCGTGACGGTCAGGGGTGGCCGAAGGGCGAATATAGTCATGGCCTTGCGCCGCAGTGTCGTGCTGCTCGCCGCGCTTTCGCTGGCGGCGTGCACGACCACCAAGCAGTTCGCCGACATCGGCTTTCGGCCGCCTGAGGGCAGCTACAGGATGATCGTCATGCGTCCCGATATCGCGGTCGGGCTGCTGACCGCCGGGGGGCAGGTCGAGAATCGCGACGACTGGACGGCGCAGGCGCGCGCCAACATCCTGATCGCCCTCGCAGCGCAGCAGGCGGGGCATGGCGGCAGCGTCAAGATCGCCGCGACGCGCGAGGCGACGGGGGCGGACCCGGTGGCGGTCGCCGATCTCGACCGGCTCCATTCGGCGGTCGGCGCGTCGATCAAGCTGCACAAATACGCCGGCCAAGCGCTGCCGACCAAGGCCGGGGTCTTCGACTGGACGCTGGGGCAGGACGCCGTCGCGTTCGGCAGGACGACCGGCTATGACTATGCGCTGTTCCTCCACGCCGAGGACAGTTTTTCGAGTTCGGGGCGCGTCGCGCTGCAGGCGGTGGCGTTCATGGGCTGCATGGTCGGCGTCTGCCTGATGCCGCCGGGCGGCCAGCAGGCTGCCTTTGCCTCGCTGGTCGATCTGCATACCGGGCAGGTCGTGTGGTTCAACGCGCTGGCGTCGAGCGCGGGCGACATGCGGACCCCCGACGGCGCGGCGAAGCTCGTCGCGGGGCTGCTCGACACGATGAAGCCGGGGACGGTCAAGGCCGCCAGATCGCGCGTTCGCGGCGCGACCTGACATGCTGTCGCGGCGTGGCGTCCTCGCCGGTTCGGCGGGCTGCGTGCTATGCGGCAGCACAGGCCAAGCGCGGATTTCGCCGCTCGGGCTCCGGCCGGTCGTCGGCCTCGGCTATGCGCCGACCGACGCCGACGAGCGCGGGCTGTGGCGGCAGTACGATCAGCTCGAGACCGAGACCGCATCGTCGGCGTTGTTGCTGCGCGACCCCGCGATGCAGGCCTATGTCGCCGGCGTGATGACGCGCCTGCTCGGCGCGCAGGCGAAGGCCGCGCGGATCTACATCGTCCACGACCCCGTGTTCAACGCCTCCATGACGCCGACGGGCATGATGACCATCAACACCGGCTTGCTGGCGCGGGTTCGCGACGAAGCGCAACTGGCCGCCGTGCTCGGGCATGAGTCGGGCCATTATCTGCTCCGCCATCAAGTCGCCAGTTGGCGGGACCGCAAATTCAAGACCGGCGCGATTGCGTTCGTCAGTGCCGGGACCGGCGTGCTGGCGGGCGCGGCCTATGCGGCAGGTCTCGATGGCGGCGGCTGGTACCGCCTCGCCAATTCGGTCAATGTCGGCCTCGCGCAATCGATCTTCTCGTTTTCGCGCGCGCAGGAAAGCGAGGCCGACGCCTTTGGCCTCGGCCTGATGGACCGCGCCGGCTATGCCCCCGAAGCCGCCGCGGCGATCTGGACGCAGCTTTCGGACGAGAACCGCGCCAGCGCGGCGGCACGCGGCAGGCGCTACCGCGACGGCAGCCGCTCGGTCTATTCGACCCATCCGCCCAACGACATGCGGATGCTCGACCTGACCGAATCGGCGCATGAAGTGACGGCGGCGCTGCCCGGCCGGACCTATGACAACGGCCGCGATCGCTGGCGGGCGGCGGTGGCACCGCTGCGCGCGGAGCTGCTCGCCGAGCAGGTCAAGCTCAACGATCCGGGGGCGAGCCTTTATCTCATTGGCGCACTGGCCCGCGACGGCTGGGACGGCATGCTGCACTACTACCGGGGCGAGACGCTGCGGCTGCGCGACGAGCCCGGCGACGCGGCGGCCGCGGCGGCGGCCTATGCCGCGGCGGTGGCGTGCGCCGACGCGCCGCCCGAAGCGTGGCGCGCGCACGGCTATGCCGCGCTCAAGGCGGGCCAGCGCGACGACGGTCGCCGCGCCCTCACCCGCTACCTCGACCTGCTGCCCGGCGCGCGCGACGCCGCCATGGTCCGCCTGTCGCTGCAATGACGAAGGAAATCCGATGATCGCACGCCGTCTTGTCCTTACCCTCCTGCTCGGGCTCGCTGCGTGCGCGCCGCAATACACGCTGGTCGCGGCCAGCCCCGTGGCAGTGGCGAAGAACAGCCTGCGCGTCACCCCCGGGACGGCGTGGAACCGCGCGCCGCGCACCGCGTTCGACATCGCCTGGGAGGAGAACTGGACCGCCAACGGTCCGCTGCTCTACTCGATCGGTTTTATCGGCGGGCTGCCCGACGGCGAGGCGATCGTCCGCCAGCGCAGGAAGGCCGACCAGAAGGTGCCGGTGTTCCGCGCGACGATGACGCCGCCTGATCTCGTCGCGATGGTCGAAAGCTTCTACCGCATCAAGCAGAGTGCGGCGGTCTTCGAGGCTGGCGAGGTCGCGCCGCTGCGCTTCGCCGGCGAGCCCGGCCTGCGCTTCGATTATCGCTACGTCGGCGGCGACAGCGTCAGGCGGCGCGGTCGCGCGGTCATGGCGATCCACGGCGGCAAGCTGTACCTGCTGACCCTCGACGGCACGGCGCTGCACTACTTCGACGCGGCGCTCCCGGCGTTCGACGCAATTGTCGCGACCGCGGCGATCAATTAGCCTGGTGCCCGGCGAGGGAGGGCGACGATGGCCGCGAACAAGACCATAGCCACGGCGGGCGATGTGGCGGCCTTTGTCGCCGCCATCGCCGACCCCGTGCAGCGCGCCGATGCGGCGGCACTCTGTGCCTTGATGGCGCGCGTGTCGGGGGCACCGCCCGTCATGTGGGGGCCGGCAATCGTCGGGTTCGGCAGTCGGCATTACCGCACCGATGCGGGCCGCGAGGGCGATATCTGCCGCGTCGGGTTTGCGCCGCGCAAGGGCAAGCTGGTGGTCTATGGCCTCGGCAGCCAATTCGAGCGGGAGGACGTTCTAGCGCGGCTAGGTAAGCACGCGACGGGCAAGGGATGCCTGTATATCAAGCGGTTGAGCGATGTGGATGAAGCGGTGCTCGAGGCGATGATCGGCGCGGCACTCGAACGTCAGGCGGAATCGGAATGAACCGCGCGTCCTTTTGTCGTTCGTCATGCTGGCGCACGCCAGCATCCAGCGATCCGCGCGCCGGACGATGGATGCTGGCGTGCGCCAGCATGACGGCGCTGAAATGAGTACGCACGCCGACACCCCCGGCGGCGCGGGGCCGTCGGGGGGAGGTCGGTTCGGCGCTGTTCCCTCCCCTGCCCCCGGCTGCTACGGCCTCGGGCGGGGGCGGGCTTGATGTAACGCGGCATCGGCAGGGCGTCGGCAGGACCGTCTTGCGGGGTACTACTCCCGCGCGCGAAGTCTTGCGCTGGTGCGCGAGGGGTGCGCGACGTTTGCGCGGTTGTGGCGCGGTGCGCGAATGTTTGCGCGGTCACGCCGGTCCTGCCGAACTCCGTACTCGTCCTGCCGATGCACGCGTCACGCCGGGGTCCGGGTAGCAGCCGGGCCCACGGCAAACCGACGGCGTTCTGGACAGCCGCCACCGGTCATGTCGAGCGCACTAACCTATCTGGTGCATTTAGTCAAGGGGGAAATAGCGAAACCGTGCCGGCGCGGGTCGGTGATCAGAACGCGCAATGCAGCCCGGCGGCGACGACCTGCGTGACGAGCCTTGGGTCGCCGTCGCGGTTGAGCTGGTCGGCCAGTGTGTTGATCGAAATCTTGCCGACGCGGTCACGGTTGAGCTTGGCCAGATCGTTGAGGCGCTTGAGCTGGCCGAGGCTGAGACGGTCCTGCAGCCGCTCGCCCATGCAGCGCGCCTGTTTGTCGGGGACACCATAGCTCGACAACGCGCCCGCGATGCGGTCGGCAGGCGTGGCGCAGGCGGCGAGCGCGGCGAGGAGCGACAGGGTAAGTAGGCGGCGCATGATCGGGCTCCCGTGCGGCACGCTAGCAGGTGCAAAGCGTCGACGCGACGCTTATACCAGCCCGATGAGCGGGACCAACCGATGACGATCCTGGGCGGTATCGCGCTGTTCGTCGCCACCGTCGCGGCGATGGAGGGCGTGGCGTATGTCGCACACCGTTGGGTGATGCACGGCTTCCTGTGGTCGCTGCACCGCTCGCACCACGAGCCGCGTACCGGCGCGTTCGAGGCGAACGACTGGTTCGCGGCGATCTTCGCGACCCCGGCGATTGCGCTGTTCGTCGTCGGCGCGCTGACCGGCATCGGGGCGCTGAGCTGGATTGCGGCGGGCATCACGATGTACGGCGCGATCTATGCCGGGTTTCATGACATCCTCGTGCATCGGCGGATGAAGCACGGCTGGAACCCGCAGAATGCCTATCTCAAACGCATCGTCCAGGCGCACCGGCTGCACCATGTCGTCGAGAGCAAGCATGGCACCGTCAGCTTCGGCTTCCTGATCGCGCCGCCGGTGCGGACCCTGCTCGCCGATCTGGAGGCGCGCGGGGCGGGCAAGGTCAGGACGGCGCGCTCGCGGGAAATGTCCACAAGCCGGCGCGAGACGGACCCGGCCCCGGCCAGCGCCGCGCGCGGCTGAGCGCCTGCGGCAGCGCGGCGGCGACGGCGGCGAGCTTCGCCCCTGTTGACGTAACGACGCGTGTGTCTAGCTCCGCCGCCCCGCCGTCGCGCACGCGCTGGCCGATGCCGCCGTAGATGCGCGCCGCCGCGAGCACCGCCCATGCCGCGCGGGTCGGCAGCGCGGGGGTGCCGTAGAGCGCGCTGGCGCGATACGCGTCCGCCGCATCGACGAGGCGCGCGGCGACGCGGGCGAGCGCGCGGCGGTAGGGCGGCAGCGCGAACTTGGCGGGGTCGAGGCCTTCGGCGGCGAGCCAGTCGTCGGGGAGGTACCGGCGCCCGTTGAGCGCATCCTCGACGACGTCGCGCGCGATATTGTCGAGCTGGAACGCGATGCCGAGGTCCGACGCGCGGTCGAGCGTCGCGCGGTCTTGCGGGGACACCCCCATGACGATCGCCATCATCACCCCGACGCACCCCGCGACGTGGTAGCAATAGGCGAGCGTGTCGTCGAAGGTCTGGAACGGGCGTTGTTCGACGTCGATACGAAAGCCTTCGATGAGGTCGAGCGCGTAACGGTCGGGCAGGCCGGTCGCCGCCTTGACGCGAGCGAGTGCCGCGAAGGGCATCACGGGCGGCGGGTTGCCTGCCAGCGCCGCCCGGGTATCGCGGTCGAGCGTGGCGAGGCGTTCGGCGGGCGTTCCCGCCTGTTCGACGCTGCCCTGCCCCAACGCCTGCCCGTCGATGACATCGTCGCAGTGGCGGCACCACGCATAAAGCAGCGTTGCCAGATCGCGCTCGGCGGGCGCGAACAGTCGCGACGCAAGCGCGAAGCTTTTCGACCCGCGCGCGATGCTGTCGCGCGCGGCGGTGAGCAGTTCATCCACTACGCGAACTGCGCAGTGTAACGCGCGAGGCCCGCATCGAGATCGGCGACCAGGTCGGCAGGGTCTTCGAGGCCGATGTGGAGGCGGACGAGCGGCCCGGCGCTGTCGAAACGCGTCGCGGTGCGGACGCGGTTGGGCTCGACGGGCAGGATCAGGCTCTCGTAGCCGCCCCAACTGAAGCCGATACCGAAATGCACGAGATGGTCGATCAGCGGGCCGGTGTCGGCGCGGCGGCCCTGCTTGAGGGTGAAGGCGAACAACCCGCTCGCGCCGGTAAAGTCGCGGCTCCACAGCGCGTGGCCCGCGTCGCCGGGGAGCGCGGGGTGAATGACGCGCTCGACCGCCGGGTGGGTGGCGAGCCAGCGTGCGACTTCGAGGGCGTTGGCTTCGTGCTGCTTGAGGCGCAGGCCGAGCGTCCGCAGGCCGCGCAGCGCCAGCGCGGCATCGTCGGGCGAGACATATTGGCCGAGGCGGTAGCTCGTCTGCCTGAGCCGCTCCCAGTACGCGGGCGCGGCGGTGACCGCCCCCATCATCAGGTCGCTGTGACCGCCGACATATTTGGTGATCGCCTGCATCGACAGGTCGATGCCGTGCGCCATGGCGGGGAACAGCAGCGGCGTCGCCCAGGTATTGTCGAGGATCGTCGCGATGCCGTGCGCGCGTGCCACCGCGACGATGGCGGGCACGTCCTGCACCTCGAAGGTCAGCGACCCCGGCGATTCGAGCAGGATGGCGCGCGTGTTCGGGCGGATCAGGGCTTCGATGGTGCCGCCGACCAGCGGGTCGTAGTAGCTCGTCTCGACGCCGTAGCGTTTGAGAATCCGGTCGGCGAACAGCCGCGTCGGGTCGTAGGCGCTGTCGGTGACGAGCAGGTGATCGCCTGCCGCCAGCACGCTGAGCAGCGCCGCCGCGAGCGCCGCGACGCCGCTGGGGTAAAGCTTGGTCCCCGCCGCCCCGGGATCGAGGTCGGTCAGCGCCGCCTCGAGCGCCCATTGCGTCGGGGTGCCGCGCCGCCCGTAGTTGAGCCCGCCCTCGGGGTCGGCGATGCTGGCATCGAGTTCGGCGAGACTGTCGAACAGGATCGTCGAGGCGCGCCAAACCGGCGGGTTGACGACACCGCGTTTGCCCCCGTCGCGGTGCGTCCAGTCGGGATTGCGTCCGGCTTCGACGAGCCGCGTGGCATCGCCCTTCGGTGCTTCGCTCACGCCGCCCCGGTGACGACCGGGTTGGTCGCCGACGCGCCCCATTCGGCCCAGCTGCCGTCATAGAGTGCGACGTGCTTGGCCCCCAGCAACGTCGCGCCAAAATAGACCACGGCCGCCGTGATGCCCGAGCCGCAGGTGGTGACGAGCGGCTTGTCGACATCGACCCCGGCGGCGGTGAACGCGGCGCGCAGCGCGTCGCCCCGCTTCCACGTCCCGTCAGCCTCGAACAACTCGGTGATCGGCAGGTTGCGCGAGCCCGGGATGTGGCCGCCGCGCAGCCCCGCGCGCGGCTCGGCGTCGGTCCCCGCGAAGCGCCCGGCCGGCCGCGCGTCGACGACCTGCTCGGCCTTCGTCTTGAGATTGTCGAGCATCTGCGCCTGGTTGCGGACGTTGTTCTTGTCGGCCCAGACGGTGAAGTGGCGGTGGCGGACGACGGGCTTGCCCGATTCCATGCCCCGCCCCTCGGCCTGCCACTTGGCCAGACCGCCGTCGAGGATCGCGACCTCGTGCGCGCCGAACAGCGTCAGCATCCACCACGCGCGCGCCGACGAATGCAGCGGCGAATTGTCGTAGACGACGATGCGGCTGCCGTCGCCGAGCCCCAGCGCCTGCATGCGGCTGGCGAATTTCTCGGGCGGCGGCAGCATATGCGGCAGGTCGCTGGCGGTATCGACGATCTCCTCGAGGTCGAAGAATACCGCGCCGGGGATGTGCCCGGCCTCGAACGCGCCGCGCGGGTCGCCCCCGGTGCCGGGGGGCAACGCGGTCGCATCGATGACGCGAAGGTCGCTCTTGCCGAGTTCGGCCGCGAGCCATTCGGTCGTCACCAGGGGGGTCATAGGCGGTCAGCTCCTGTGGTCGTCGCCGCGCGTTGCCCGCGCGGTCGGTCATCGCTCGCGCGTGGCATAGCCCCGTCGCCGGGGCGTGTCACCCCGCTTGGGGGCAGCGCCCGCGTGCGCTAGGAGGCCGCATGACCGAACCGCTGCACCTCGGGCGCACCAGCGCGCTCCCCGCCACCCCCGCCGATGCGGTGCTCGACTATCCCGCCAACCCGCGCGCCGGGGCGGATTATCTGGTACGCTTCACGATCCCTGAGTTCACCTCGCTGTGCCCGGTCACCGGCCAGCCCGATTTCGCGCACCTGGTCATCGACTATGTCCCCGCCGCGACGATTGTCGAATCGAAGTCGCTCAAGCTGTACCTCGGCAGTTTCCGCAACCACGCCGCCTTCCACGAGGATTGCACCGTCGGCATCGGCCAGCGTCTCGTCGCCGAGATGGCCCCCAAGTGGCTGCGCATCGGCGGCTATTGGTACCCGCGCGGCGGCATCCCCATCGACGTCTTCTGGCAGTCCGGCGCACCGCCCGCAGGCGTCTGGGTGCCCGATCAGGGGGTCGCGGGGTATCGCGGGCGGGGTTAGACTATTCCTCGCGCGTGACTTTCTCGGCGCGTTCGTGGCGCTCCTGCGCTTCGAGGGTCATCGTCGCGATCGGGCGGGCCTCGAGGCGCTGCAGGGTGATCGGCTCGCCGGTGACTTCGCAATAGCCATAGTCGCCGGTCTCGATGCGGCGCAGCGCGGCGTCGATCTTCGAGACGAGCTTGCGCTGGCGGTCGCGGGTGCGCAGTTCGATGCCCCAGTCGGTCTCCGACGACGCGCGGTCGTTGACATCGGGTTCGCGCAGCGATTCGACCTGCAGCGTTGCCAGCGTGCCCGCTGCCTCGCGCTGAAGTTCGTCCTTCCAGCCGAGCAGTTTGCCGCGGAAAAACGCCAGCTGACGCGCGTTCATGAACGGTTCGTCGGCGCTCGGCCGATAGGCGGGCGGCAGCGCGACATTCGCGACCACCGAAGCCTCGCCCGCCTCGCTGAGCATTTCGTCGAAGACCGCGCTTCGCATCACCGCTGCTTCGGACATACGCAGACTCTCCCCATCAGTCACGCGCGACAGCCGCTGCAACCGGCCCCCTGGCCGGCCTGCAATCGACCCCTTGCGTCGACTATGCCGTTGAGCTGCACCGATTAAACGCTGCCGCCTTCCGACTCCCCGAGGGCGCTATAGCGATACGTCCGAAGCGCGACAAGGGGGCCGCACGACCCCTGCGACAGGCTGTGCAATGCTTTCCGACAGGCGCGCGACGACGGTCGCCAGCGGCTCGACGCAGGTCGTCATGGCATGGGCGTTGGCGTGGAGCAGACGCTGCGGATCGACGAGAATGCCGATATGGCCAGGAAACGCGACGAGGTCACCACGGCGGCGGTCGTCGAAGGCGACGCGGGGGAAGGCCGCGAGCTGCTGGTCGCTGTCGCGCGGGCAGGCGATGCCGTGGGCATGGAGAACCGCCTGCACCAGCCCCGAACAGTCGATCCCGGCGCGCGTCCGCCCGCCCCAGCGATACGGCGTGCCGATGAAGGCGTGCGCGAGGTCGACGGCATCGCCGCGCGGGGTTTCGAGAAAGCGCCAGTGCAGCCATCCCCCGGCGTCGGGCGCGTGACGGAAAGCGCCCTCCAGTTCGCCAGCCGCAACCGACGACCCGAGCGGCAGGAGTGCGACGACGCGCGACTTGATCGACGGCGCGGCAAAGACGAGCGCCTGCGGCACCGTGACCCGGCAGGCGACGGGCTCGGCGGCGGCAGTCAAGTTCGACCAGCGCGCCCAGCCGACATAGGCGTCGCTGGCACCCTGCCCCCACGCCCAATCGCCGCTGCGGTCGAATACGGCAAAGTCTTCGCCGGGGAGAAGTTCGCTGACCGCAACCGCTGTTGCGTCAGGCGCCGCGTGCAACGTCGCGACAGAAGTCCCGCAGCGCATACTGGCCGGCGCGACGAATCGTGGCGCGATCACCCGGCCTGCCAGCGCGATATCGGCGATATCGGCGCGGACGGCGTGGATGCGCCGGTCGAGGGGCTGCGAAACCCCACGCAAACGAACCGGCGCGCTAGTGGCGCGCGGGCTTGCCTTCGGTGCGGCCGATGAGGCTTTCGAACTCATCGAGGAAGGTCGTGCCCTGCGGCGTGCGCTCGACGAAGATGTTGCGCAGATCGCTCTCGTCCTTGGCGCGACGCAGGTAACCGAACGCGCCGAGCGTGTTGAGCGCGCGCGTCACGACGGGCTTCGACACCTTGAGCTTCGCCGCCAGACCACGCACGGTGTGCGGACCTTCGGTGAGATAGACGACCAGCAACAAGGCCATCTGACGATTGGTCAGGTCGGGTCGCGCGGACTGAACATAGCCGATGAGCGTACCCATCCAACTTGACAAAGACTCCGACGGCACTGTTTCGCTTGCTTCCGTACGCATGGCGCATCCTCGACCAAGTGATGATGGTCTTTCGCGTCCAACCCCCGAAGAGCCGCGTTTGTTGCATCGCTGACATGAGAAAATCAATCGCCACAGGCGTAACGACTTTGAATTGCAGACCAAATGGCGCGCAGGCCAAGCGCTTCGCCACCTTTCGGACGACCGGGCTTTGCCGCCGGGGTCCACGCAAAAGTATCGATATGCGCCCACGCCTGCCCTGCCGCGACGAAGCGTTCGAGAAACAACGCCGCAGTAACGGCCCCCGCAAAACCGCCCTCGGGGGCATTGCCGAGATCGGCGACGCCCGAATTGAGCATGTCGCGATAGCCGTGCCACAGCGGCATGCGCCACAGCGGATCGCGCGCCGCCGTGCCGCCCGCGAGCAGCGCGCCCGCCAGCGCGTCGTCGTTGGCAAACAGCGCG
>CAXTSL010000031.1:0-16053 GCA_964246975.1 uncultured Sphingomonadaceae bacterium | reverse complement strand
GGGCAGGTCGGGGCCGAGCGCGACGCGCGCCGCGCCGGTCAGCGTCGCGAAGTCGATCAGCCAGTCGCCCGGCTCTTCGCCCGCCCCCTCCTCGCCTGCCAGCGTCAGTGCGTCGGCAAGGATCAGCCGCCCCTCGGCATCGGTGTTGCCGATCTCGACGCTGAGGCCCTGGCGCGTCGCGATGATGTCGCCGGGGCGGAAGGCATTGCCCGCGATGGCGTTCTCGACGGCAGGCACGATCAGCCGCAGCCGCACGGGCAGGTCGGCCTGCATGACCAGCCGGGCCAAGGCGAGCGCATGCGCCGCGCCGCCCATGTCCTTCTTCATCAGCGCCATGCCCGCGCCGCCCTTGATGTTGAGCCCGCCGCTGTCGAAGGTGACGCCCTTGCCGACGATGGTCAGGCGGGGGTGCGCCGGATCGCCCCAATGCAGGTCGATCAGGCGCGGGGCCTGCTCGGCGGCGCGGCCGACCGCGTGGACCGCCGGGAAGCCGTCGCGCAGCGCCTCGCCGACGATGACCTGCACCTCGGCTCCGAACACGCGCGCCTGCGCCACGACGGCCTCGGCAAGCTCGGCAGGCCCGAGATCGTTGGCGGGGGTGTCGACGAGGTCGCGCACCAGCGCCTGCGCCTCGGCGAGTCGCACCGTCGCGCGCGTCGCCGCTGGGTCGCCGGTCAGCAGGACGCGCGGCGGCTCGGCCTCGTCGGGCTTGCGGTAGCGGTCGAAGCGATGCTGCGCGAGGCACCAGCCCAGCCCCGCCGCGCCGGGTTCGCTGTCGCGCAGCCGGTAGGTGCCGCCGGGGAGCTTCGCCGTTGCGCTCGCCAGCGCCCACGGATCGGCCAGCCCGTCGTCGCCGACGCCGACCGCCGCCATCCAGTCGCCGGGCGCATCGCCGGGGAGGATCGCGACTTCGCCCGCCGTGCCGGTAAAGCGCGCGGCGGCAACTGCCGTGCGCGCGCGTTCGCCGAGGGTGGCGGTGAAAGCGGCGAGACCGTCCTTCGAAACGACCTGCAGCAGGCGCGCGGACGTGTTGGCATCGACGCGCAGCAGGCTCGCGAAGTCGGTCACGCCTGCACCCCCAGCAAGTCGTAGTCGTCGGCATCTTCGATCAACACCGGCACAATATCGCCGACCTTGAGCCCGTGCGCGTCGCGCAGGTGGACCTGCCCGTCGATCTCGGGGGCATCGGCCTTGGACCGGCCCGAGGCACCCCCCTCATCATCGACGGCATCGACGATGACGTCGACGGTGCGCCCGATCTTGACCTGGAGCTTGGCCGCCGAGATGCGCGCCGACGCCGCCATGAAGCGGTCCCAGCGTTCGGCCTTGACGGCTTCGGGGACGTGATCGGGGAGTGCGTTGGCCCGCGCCCCCGAGACCGCCTCGTATTTGAAGCAGCCGACGCGGTCGAGTTGCGCTTCCTCCAGCCAGTCCAGCAGGTACGCGAAATCGGCGTCGGTCTCGCCGGGAAAGCCGACGATGAAGGTCGAGCGGATCGCGATATCGGGGACTTGTGCGCGCCAGTGCCGAAGCCGGTCGAGCACTTTCGCCTCGTTGGCGGGGCGGCGCATGGCGCGCAGCACGGCGGGGCTGGCGTGCTGGAACGGGATGTCGAGGTACGGCAGGATCAGCCCCTCGGCCATCAGCGGGATGAGGTGGTCGACGTGCGGGTAGGGATAGACGTAGTGGAGCCGCACCCATGCCCCGAGACTGCCGAGATCGCGCGCGAGGTCGGTGATGTGCGCGCGGTGGTCGCTGCCGTTCAGCTTCGACGCGGCATGGCCGATGTCGACGCCGTAGGCCGAGGTGTCCTGGCTGATCACCAGCAACTCGCGCGTTCCCGCCGCGACGAGCTTTTCGGCCTCGCGCAGCACCGCGTTGGCGGGGCGGCTGACGAGCTTGCCGCGAATGTCGGGGATAATGCAGAACTTGCAGGCGTGGTTGCAGCCCTCCGAAATCTTGAGATAGCTGTAGTGGCGCGGGGTCAGTTTGAGGCCCGTCTCGGGGACGAGGTCGAGATACGCCGACGGCGGCACCGGCGCGGCGGCGCGCACTGCTGCGACGACCTGCTCGTATTGCTGCGGGCCGGTGACCGCGAGCACCCTGGGATGCGCGGCGCGGATGCGGTCGGCCTCGACGCCGAGGCAACCGGTGACGATGACGCGGCCGTTGGCGGCGATCGCCTCGCCGATGGCATCGAGGCTTTCGGCCTTGGCGCTGTCGAGAAAGCCGCAGGTGTTGACCAGCACGACATCGGCGTCGGCATAGGTCGGCGACATCGCATAGCCGTCGGCGCGCAGCGCGGTGAGGATGCGTTCGCTGTCGACCAGCGCCTTGGGGCAGCCGAGCGACACGATGCCGATCTTCGGCGGCGTCGGGAGATTGAGCATCGGCGGGCTGTAGGGCAACGGCGCGGGTGCGTCATCCCCGGCCGTATTCATCCACGACCAGGCAGGAGCTTGGCGGGGTCGACCGCCGTGCGCCCGTGGCGGAGTTCGAAGTGGAGCTGCGGCTCGCTCACCGCCCCCGTCCCCCCGGCGCGCGCGATGACCTCGCCCCTGGCGACGCGTGCGCCGCGCGCCACCAGCAGCGCGGAGTTGTGCCCATAGGCGCTGACCCAACCGTCGGCATGCTTGATCAGCACAAGGTTGCCGAACCCCGCCACCGCGTCGCCGGCATAGGCGACGACGCCGTCGCCCGCCGCGCGCACCGCGTCGCCGTTCGCCGCCGCGAGGTTGACGCCGTCGTTGAAGCGCCCCCCCGGCTTGGCCCCGAACCCCGAGACGATGCGGCCGTCGAGGGGCCAGTCGAACTTCGGCGCGGGGCCGGTGAGGACAGGGAGCGGCTTCGACGCCGCGACGACGGCGGAGGGCGGCGGCTTCGACACGCCCCCGGCAGCGGGCGGCGGTCGTCGGACCGGGGTGGCTCGCCCACCGACGACGCGCGCCGGGGTCGCGGCGGGCTCGGCCCCGGTGATCAGGTCGTCGATGTCGATGCGGAAGGCGCGCGCGCGCTCTTCGACGCTCATCGCCGCGACGGCGCGGGCCGAGGGCAGCAGCAGCCGGTCGCCGATCTCGAGCGTGTACGGCGCGGCCAGCCGGTTGCTGGCGATGACGCGCGCCCAGTCGACGCCATAGGCGCGGGCGATGGCAATGCCGGTCTCGCCGGGGTGGACGCTGTGGATGCGTCCGGCTGGAAGTCTGAGCGTCTGGCCGGGGGCGAGCGGGGCGCGGGGGCTGCCGAGGTTGTTCGCCGCCGCCAGCGCCCCCGCAGGGATGCGCGTCCGTGCCGCGACCGCGTCGAGTGTCTCCCCCGGTCCCACCAGCGCCGTACCCGCCGCCACCGCCACGCCGTCGGCAATGACCTTGCGCGCCGCCCAGACGGGCTTGGCCAACGGCATGGACGGGCGCACGGCGGCGGGACGAACGGGCGTTGGCGCGGGCATGGTGGCGACCGGTGCGCGTTCGCGTCCGCACGCCGCAAGCACGGCGAGACAGGCTAGAGGTGCGAGTCGGAGAACTGTGGTCGGCATCGCCGTCGCTGTAGCCGAAGCCGGGGCTCGCGAGAATCCGCTAATCGCGCCGCCCGCGAAACTCTACCATTCCTCCAGCCGCAGGCCGGGGATGTCGCGGAAGTCATTGCCGTTGCAGGTGGCGATGGTGAGCATGTGCACGAGCGCGGTCGCCGCGATCATCCGATCCGCGACCCTGCGGCGCGAATAGCCGATCGACGCCACGATTGAACGATAGGCATCGGCAATCGGCTTATCGAAATAGATTATGGGCATCCAAGTCAGCATTGCGTCGACCGCTGCCAACCGCTTCGCCACGAACTCCGGCTTGGTATAAATGCCACCGTCAAGCTCGACCCGCGTCATGACGGATAAAATGGGCGGGTGCAGAAGTGCTGCAACACGCGCTTTTGTCGCAGAGTCGCCGTCGCGAAAGTTGATCGCAACACTGGTGTCGAGAAGAAGTGTCAATCGTCGATGCCGGGACGATAGGGAAATTCGATCGGCTCGCGCTCTCCGATCTCGCCGACCGGCCCGATCGCATCCATCGCCGCGATCAACTCGGCGACGCGTCGGCGGCCCTCGGCGGGATCGTTCACCGGACGCAGCGTCACCACGTCGCCCCGCCGTTCGGCGATGAGCTCGATGTCGCGGCCATAAGCGATCGCCTTGGGCAAGCGTACCGCCTCCGAATTGCCGCTTCGGAAACTGCGCGTCGCAACGCTGGTCATGGGAACCTCCGTGATAACGGTGTATACCGAATCTGGACAGTGCCTGCAAGCGCTACTTCCGCCCCTGGAACCCCACGAACGCCTCGTAAGCGCCCGACACCGCCGCCAGTCGCGCGTGCACCTGTGCCTCGCCGATGGCACGGACGACGCCGTCGACGAGGAGGTTGAGCAGGCTGCCCAGCGCCGAGTTCATGTCCCAGAAATGGCCGAAGCTGACCTCGGCGGGGAGGATGTGTTCGGTCAGGTCGCGCGCCCATGGGCAGTAGGGATCGGTGACGACGACCAGCGGCACGCCGCGCGCCACCGCCGCCTCGCCGAGCCGCCGGAAATGCTGCGAATAGCGGCGAATGTCGATCAGCACGAGGGCGTCGGCGGGGGTCGCATCGAGGACTTCGCTGTAGGTGCCCGCGCTGGCATCGACGGCGCGGACGCCGGGGCGGACATAGTCGAGATGCGCGGCGAAACCCTGCGCCAGCCCGCGCTCGGTCTGGAAGCCCGCGACGAAGACCTGCCCGGCACCCGCCAGCAGCGCGACGACGCGCGCCCAGCACTCGGTGGTGGCGAGGCGATAGACATCTGCGAGCGCGGCGGTCTCGGCCTGCAGGCGCGCATCGAGATCGGCCCCGGCGGCGGGCTGGACGAGCCACGGCGCGTCGCTGCCCAGCGCACCGCGCAGGTCGGCCTTGAGGGCGCTGAAGCGCGAATAGCCGAGGTTTTTGAGGAATCGCCCGACGGTCATCGCGCTGACCCCGACGCGCGCACCGATCGACGCCGCCGTCTCGAACGGAATACCGCCGAGATTGTCGAGCAGATAGCTCGCGATCATCCGCTCCGACACGGTGAAACCATCGTAGCGGTCGCGCAGCAGTTGCTCGATACGGTTGGGCATGGCGGAAGCCTAGCAGCGCGCGCGCGACGGCGAAACGGCTGTTCCTGCAGCCGCCACCTCTGCTAGCACCGGCGCACAAGGGGACCCGAATGTTCAAATGCTCGATCATCGCCGCCGCGCTTCTCGCCACCAGCGCGCACGCCGACACCGTCGCGATCACGGCGGCACATCTGCTCGACGTGACCACCGGCCGCACCCTCGACGGCGCGACGGTCGTCGTCGCCGACGGGCGCATCGTCGCGGCGGGGGCCAGCGCGAGCGTCGCGGTCCCGGCGGATGCGAAACGGATCGATCTCGGCGCGCTGACGCTGCTGCCGGGCCTCATCGACATGCACGTCCATCTCACCAGCGACCCGACGATCAGCGGTTACAACGGCCTCGAATACACCGACAGCTTCTGGATGGCGGTCGGCGTCGCCAACGCCAAGCGAACGCTCGAGGCGGGGTTCACCACCGTCCGCAACGTCGGCAGCGGCGACTTCGACGACGTCGGCTTGAAACAGGCGATCGCGCGCGGCGCCATCCCCGGCCCGCGCATCGTGCCCGCGACCTACGCCATCGGTGCGACCGGCGGGCACTGCGACGCAACCGAGTTCCCGCCGTCGATCACGGTCGGCGGCTTCAGCGCGGTCGCCAACGGGGCCGAGGCGATCCGGGCCAAGGTTCGCGAGCTGCACAAATACGGGGCGGAAGTCATCAAGTTCTGCGGCACCGGCGGCGTGCTGTCGAAGGGCGACACCGTCGGCGGCCAGCAATACAGCCTCGCCGAGATGCAGGCCCTGGTCGGCGAGGCGCACATGCTCGGGCTGAGGGTGGCGATGCACGCGCACGGCACCAGCGGCATCAACGACGGCCTGCGCGCCGGGGTCGACACGATCGAGCACGCCAGCCTCGCCGATGCCGAATCCTTCGCGCTTGCCAAGGCACACGGCAGCTGGTTCTCGATGGATATCTACAACGACGACTATATCCTTGCCGAGGGCGCGAAAAACGGTGTGTTCGCCGAATCGCTTGCCAAGGAGAAGGTCATTGGGCGCAAGCAGCGCGAGACCTTCCGCGCCTCGGTCAAGGCAGGCGTCAAGCACGTCTTCGGCACCGACGGCGGGGTCTATCCCAACGGCGACAATGCCCGGCAGTTCGCGACGATGGTCGAATGGGGGATGACGCCGCTGCAGGCGATCCAGGCCGCGACGGTCAACGCCGCCGAGGCGCTCGGGCGACCGGGCGAGGTCGGCGCGCTGACGCCGGGGCACTGGGGCGACATGATCGCGGTGGCGGGCGACCCGCTCGGCGACGTGACACGGCTGCGGCATGTCGCGGTGGTCATCAAGGGCGGCGTCGTCGTGAAGGATGCGCGTCAGTAGAGCGCAATACTTACGTCGGTCTGGCCGAAGTCGTTGCCCTTGAACAGCAGCGGCAATTTCGTCGCCTTGGCGAGCGCGTAAGCGAAGCAGTCACCGAAGTTGAGCTTGGCCGGGTGGTTGCCGCGCCCGAACCTGTCGTGCGCGGCGCGGGCGAGCGTGAGGTGGTCGAGAGTGACCTCCCGGACGGCGATACGAAGCTCGCTCAGCAGCAGGTCAACCTCGTCCGGCGCTCGTCGCTTGCCAACGACCATATGCGCTTCAAGGACATTTGCCGCTGACATGTACGAATGCCGAACCAGTTCGATCGACGTCAACAGACGCCGCCGTTCCGGCTCATTGAAGAGGATCGCAATCAGAGCAGATGTGTCGACGATCAAATCGGCAACCCCGTTTCATCATCGTACAATTCGTCCATCAGCTCCTTGGATGTCTTGCCGTCCGCGGGCCATGGCGGCAGCGAATCCAGCCATGCCATGACTTTGGCCACACGCGCTTCGGCCCCAGTCTCTTTGTCGAGGTCAGCGCTCCAGCGTTCCGCCGCGCGGTCGATAACCTCGGTCACCGAGAGATTTGTCCGCTGGGCAAGGATGCGAACCTTGCGCTCGGTTTCCTTGCGCTTGATGTTGAGCGCCACAACGGCCTCCTCGGGCAGAAAATCTTCCCGCATCTGCCCTATCACAACCGCAACTCCGCGAAAAGCCGCGTCACGGCATTGCCGCCGCGAGGAACGCCGCGCTCTTCGTCAGCATGTCCTGGCGCGAGCCGCTGTCGTCGATCTGGTGGTCGAGGCCCTTGTACTCGACCAGCTCGACCTTCTTGCCCGCGCCGCGCAATGCGCCCGCCATGACGCGCGACTGCTCGATATCGACGTTGAGGTCCTTGTCGGCGTGGAAGATCAGCACGGGCGTCATGATCTTGGCGGCGTTCTTGGCGGGCGACCCGGCGATGACGTGCGGGCCGTTGCCGACCATCGCATCGACGAGCTTGTAGTCGGCATAGTCGAGGCGTTCCTGGCGCAGCAGCAGCAGGTCGGTGACCGGCGCGATGGCGACGGTGGCGCGGTACAGGCCGGGGTAGATGACATTGGCCTGCAGCACCGCATAGCCGCCATAGCTCCAGCCGACCGCCGCGAGCTTCTTCGCGTCCGCGCCCTGCCCGACGAGCCAGCGGGCGCCGTCGTTGATGTCGCCGACCGCAAGCTGCCACGACTGAAAGCCGTTCTTGGCGAAGAAGTCGGAACCATAGCCCGACGAGCCGCGGAAATTGGGCTGCAGCACGGCATAGCCCTTGGCGGCGAAGAACTGCGGCAGCCAGTCGAACCCGCTGGTGTCGCGCGCCGACGGGCCGCCGTGCGGCATGACGATGGCGGGCAGGCCGCGCGCGTCGGCCTTGCCCGGCGGCAGCGTCAGATAGCCCGGGATCATCGTACCGTCGCGCGCCGCATAGCGCACTGCGGTGACGTTACCGAGCGGCACGCCGTCGAGGTGGGGATAGACCGCGACCAGCTCGCCGAGCTTCTTCGAGGCCGTGTCGAACAGATAATAGCGCCCGGGCGCGCTGGCGCTGTCGGCATAGATCAGCTTCTTGGTGCCGTCCCAGCTTTCGTCGAGGACGCTGACATCGGGATGACCGGGCAGCGCCTTGCTCAACGACCGTCCGAGCGCCTTGAGCTTGGGGTCGAAGTAATCGATCTCGTTGCGCTCGGTCGCGTAGGTCGCGCCGACCGCCCGGTTGAACTTGCCGATCCGCAGCACGCCTTCGACGTCGACCTGCGGGTGCGCGAAGACCAACTCGGACTTGCCCGAACCGTCGGCGGCGATCTTGTAGAGCGCGCGGCGGCCGTCGAGCTGCCTGAGCTGGAAGACGTTGTCGGCGGTTTCGTCGAAGCCCTCGTAATAGGTCTGCGCCTGATCGCTGACCGCGCTGACGGTCAGCGGCTTCCACGCCGAACTGCCCTTGGCGCGGACGAAATAGGCGATGCGGTCGCGGACATAGCCGCCGGGATCGCGGTCCATCGTGCCGCGCAGGCGGATATTGCCCTGCCCGTCGGCGTCTAGCGAAGCGACCGTCGGGCTGCTGCGCTCGACGATGCGGCGCACGCCGGTGTTGACGTCGATCATCGCGGCGGCGCGCCCTTCCTCGGCGGCCTTGATGTTGGTGTCGCCGCCATAGGTCTGCGCGACATCGACCTGCATCAGCACGTGCGCGGGGTCGTCGGGCAGCCAGTCGAGCACGCCACCGCCGTTGAAGGTGCCCGTCTGCGCGCGCGGATCGGCGCGTTGGCCGAGGATCCTGAGGTTCTTGCCGTCGATATCGACCGCGACGACGCGCGTGAAGCTTTGCATCAGCTTGCCCGCGCCCGCGATGCCATAGACGCGGCAGATCAGCCGCGTCTGCGTCTTGAAGCCGCAACCGAGCGGCAGGATCGTCAGGTCGGGGCTGGCCATGACGATGTTGGTCTTGCCGGTCGCGATTTCGGCGACGACGATCGCGCGGCCGCCGGTCCGGTAAGACGCGGTATAGGCGATCCGGTCGCCGTCGGGCGACAGCGCGACGGCATAGGCAGCGGGACGCGCCGCGAAGGTCGCCGCGAGATCGCCGGTCTGCGCAAGCGCCGCAACAGGCCCGGCCGCCAGCACGGCGGCCAACAGGATACGCATGACAATCTCCCCCGAAACATGGACTTGCGCGAGCCTAGCAGCGCCATCGCGATTTAAAAGAGCACCGCCCGCGCCAATTGGTCATTCGGCGGGCGGCAGCGTCTCGAAGGTCGGCGGGCGCTTGAGCAGGAAGGGCACGCACGCCGCGAGCAGGAACAACATCGTCAGCAGGGTGAAGCAGTCGGCATAGCTCATCACCAGCGCCTGGCCCTGGACCTCGCGCGCCAGCTGGCGGATCGCCACCGCGTCGGGGTCGGCGAGGCCGCGCGTCGTCGCCAGCGCGGTTATCGCGTCGAGCCGCTCCTGCACCTGCGCCAGTCCCGGATTGACGTGCTCACCAAGCCGTCCCCAGTGCAGCGGATAGCGCCACAGCACGATGGTGTTAATGAGCGCGAGCCCGACCGCGCCGCCGAGGTTGCGCATCAGCGTGAACAGCCCGCTGGCGTCCTTCAACCGCTCGGGCGGCAGCGTCGCGAACGACGTGACGCTGATCGACACGATGCAGCAGATCAGCGCGAGGCCGCGCACCGCCTGCGGCCAGAACAATTCCCAGAAGCGCCACTCGACGGTGATGCCGCGCGTCATCGCGCAGCTCAACGCGAGGAGCAGGAAGCCGATGGTCAGCACGGCGCGCGGGTCGGCACGACGCGCGATCGTCCCGACGATCGGCGCGGAGCCGCCCATGAACAGCCCGGTGACGAAGACGATGCCGCCGATCTGGCCGCTCGACAGCTGCGCGACGCGCGCGAGGTACAGCGGGTAAAGATAGACGAGGCCGTAGAGGCCGATGCCGAAGGTGCCGCCCATCAGCGTACCCGCCATGAAGTTGAGGTTGCCGAAGGCGCGCAGGTCGACGATCGGCACGGCGGCGGTGCGCTGGCGCCAGACGAACACCCCGACGCCCGCCAGCGCCGCGAGCGCGACGCGGAACACCGTCGGATCGGCGAGCCAGTCGTTGCGCGCGCCCTCCTCGAGGACGAAGTCGAGCCCGCCGAGGAACAGCGCCATGCCGATCAGTCCGGCGAAGTCGACCTGGCGCAGCAGCTTGAGGTCGGGCTTATCGAAGTCGACGAGGGCCCAGACGCCGAAGGTGATGAGGATGCCCGGCACGAGGTTGATCAGGAACAGCCAGTGCCAGCTGAACGTCTCCGACATCCAGCCGCCGAGCGCCGGGCCGACGGTCGGCGCGAGGGTGACGATCAGGCTGACCGCCACCGTCACCCCGGTCTGGCGCTTGCGCCCGAACATCGCGAACGACGCGGCATAGACTGTCGGGATCATCGCGCCGCCGAGGAACCCCTGCAGCGCGCGATAGACGATCATCTCGTCGATGCTCGTCGCGGTCGAGCAGAGCAGGCTGGCGAGGGTGAAGCCGCCCGCCGACAGCGTGAACAGCCAGCGCGTCGACAGCGCGCGCGCGAGGAACCCCGACAGCGGGATCATCACCACCTCGGCGACGAGGTAGCTCGTCTGCACCCAGCTGATCTCGTCGGCGGAGGCTGCGAGGCCCGCCTGGATCTGGCCGAGCGACGCGCTGACGATCTGGATGTCGAGGATCGCCATGAACATGCCCGACGCCATCAGCAGGAAGCCGATGAACTGCGGCCAGGGCGGGAAACCGGCGGCGGGTTCGGGAGGCGCGGGTACGGGCGTGGCGGGGGCGGCGGTGGCCATCGGCTAGCGGCGGAGCGCGCGCGCCCCCCTCCGGCGCTGCGCGCCACCTCCCCCCGAAGAAGGGGAGGAGCAGAGCCGGCGCTGCGCGCCACCTCCCCCCGAAGAGGGGGAGGAGCAGAGCCGGCGGTTCCTCCCCCTCTTCAGGGGGAGGTGGCGGCGAAGCCGACGGAGGGGGCGGTCGCGGTCCATCACTCCCCCCGCACGTCGACGCTCGCCTCGACCGACATCCCCGGCACCAGCCGCACCCCTTTCGGCAGTGCGCCGAGCGCCACCTTGACGGGCAGGCGTTGAACGATCTTGGTGAAATTGCCCGTCGCGTTCTCCGGCGGCAGCACCGAGAAGCGGGAGCCGGCGGCGGGCGACAGGCTGACGATGCGCCCTGCAATCTCCTGACCCTTGTAGGCGTCGGCGTGCAGCCGCACCGCCATGCCGGGACGCATCGCGCCGATCTGCGTCTCCTTGAAATTGGCGACGACATAGACCGCGCCGAGCGGCACGATCGCCAGCGCCTGCTGACCGGGGCGCAGATATTGTCCGGCGCGGACGGTGCGGTTGCCGACAATCCCGTCGACCGGCGCGCGCAGCACGGTTTGCAAGAGATCGAGCCGCGCCGCCTCTTCCGCCGCGAGCGCGCCCTTGAGGCTGGCCTCCGCGCCGCCCGTCCCCGCCGTCATGGCGCGCGCCGACGCGGTGCTCGCGGCGATCGTCGCGCGCGCTTGGCGCACGGCGGCGGCGCGCGATGCGGCATCGGCGACGCGCACGTCGAGCGCCGCCTTCGACACCCAGCCCTGTCGGCGCAGCGTCGTGAAGCGCGCGACATCGGCCTGCGCGCGGACCAGCTCGGCGCGCGCGGCGCTGAGCGACGCCTCGCCGACGCCGACCTGCGAGCCGCCCGCGGTCGCGGTGGCGCGCGCGGTGAGGATCGCATCGCGCTGCCTTGCGACCTCGGCGGACGCGCGCGCCAGGGCGGCGCGATAGTCGCGGTCGTCGATGGTCAGCAGCGCGTCGCCCGCCCTGACCGGCTGATTGTCGGTGACGTCGAGCCGCGCGACATAGCCCGCGACCTTGGGCGCGACGACGGTGATATCGGCCTCGACATAGGCATTGTCGGTGGTCTGGATGTACCGCGCGGTGGTGAAATAATAGACCGCATACGCCGCGATGCCGAGCGCGATGAGGCTCGCGATGGCGATGAACAGGATGCGACGCAACGCGGGTCTCCGGGGGCCGGACCGGCTTTCGCGGGCCGCGCAATTCAGGCGGTGCTGTTGCCGATGTCGACGCGCGGCGCAAGCGTGCCTTGAGCGCGCACCCTCCCGGCAAGCACCCCATGCCCGCGCGCCAGATACGCCGCCGATTGCATCTCGGCCAGGCGCGACGCGGTGCGCTCGAACTCGAAGCTGCCGTCGCCCGCCGGGTAGAGGTCGTCGGGCGGCGCATCGGCGGCGATCAGCAGCTTGACGCTCGCCTCGTAGAGCGCGTCGATCAGCGTCACGAAGCGCGCCGCCTCGTTCCTGAGTTCGGGGCTGAGGCGCGGCACGCCGACGAGGATCACCGTGTGGTAGCGCCGCGCGATCGCCAGATAATCCGCCGCCCCCAGCGCCGCACGGCACAGGCGGCTGAACGAGAACACCGCGACGCCCTTGAGCGACTTGGGCACGAACAGGGTCCGCCCGCCTCCGACATCGATCGTCTCCGACGGCACATGCGCGCGGTCCTCGACCGGATAGTCGGTCAGGCGGAAGAACGCATCCGCGAGCGCGGCGGTCGCGGCGGGGCCGTTCGGCACGAAATAGGTCGGCCCGCCGCCGAGCCGCGCCAGCCGATAGTCGACCGGGCCGTTCAGCCCGACGACATCGAGGCGCGCCTCCAGCAGCGCGATGAAGGGCAGGAACAGCTGACGGTTGAGCCCGTCCTTGTAAAGGTCGGCCGGCGGCCGGTTGCTCGTCGTCACCACCGTGGTGCCCGCATCGAGCAGCGCGGTGAACAGCCGCGACAGGATCGCCGCGTCGGCGACATCGCGGACCTGCATCTCGTCGAAGCACAGCAGCTTCGCCGACGCGGCGACCTGCGCCGCGACGGGCGGGATGGGGTCGTCGTGGTGGCCCTCGCGGTGCGCGTGGATCGCCGCGTGCACCTCCTGCATGAAGGCGTGGAAATGGACGCGGCGCTTCGGCGCGACGGTCGCCGACGCAAAGAACAGGTCCATCAGCATCGACTTGCCGCGCCCGACGCCGCCCCACAGGTAGATACCGCGCGGGGTCGATGCCGCCTTGCCGAACAGCCGCCCGAGCAGTCCCGGCGCGGGGGCCGCGAGGCTTCCTGCCAGCGCGTCGAGCCGCGCCGCCGCCGCCGCCTGATCGGGGTCGAGCCGCAGTTCGCCCGCCGCGACCAGCCGGTCGTACGCCTTCACGCCGCCGCGTCTGCGACAGGCCTGGGGGTCCGGGGCACCTTGCGCATCGTGCCGGTGAACGACGCGACGTTCTGCCCCCCTTGCGTGACGAGGCCGCGCACGAACAGCATCTTGCCGGTTTCCTTGAGGATCTCGCCCGACGCCTCGATCGGCTCGCCGACGACCCCGGCGGTCAGGAAGTCGGTGGCGCACGACAGCGTCACGGCGGACGAGGTTTCGAGCTGGGCATAGATGATCGTGAACATCGCCATGTCGACGAACGACATGATGAAGCCGCCGTGGAGATAGCCCATGCCGTTCGAATGCTTGCGCTCGGTATCCATCCGGCAGCGGACGCGCCCGTCGGCATCGGCGCGGAACAGCAGATGCCCGAGCATCGACTGGAAGCGCCCATCGGCATCGCGGTGCCAGCTATACCAGCCCGCGTTGGGGCCATCGGTGATAAGGTGTCGGGGCATGGGCTGCGGGTTAGCGCGCGTCGCTGCGCCGCACAACCGGGAAGCTCTTTCTGCCCCCTCCCCTCCCCGCGCAGCCGAGAGAGGGGAGGGTCGGGGTCGGGAGTGTCACCGCGAAGTCCGCGTCTCGTCGCGAAGCACCCCACGACCCTCCCCGCTCTCGGTTCGCAAGCGCTCCCCGGGCAGGGAGGAGGAAGAAGGGGCGGACCTCCTTGAATCTGTTCGTCATGCTGGCGCACGCCAGCATCCATCGTCCCGCGTGCGGCTGGCTGGATGCTGGCGTGCGCCAGCATGACGGGGATGGATCGCGCACGCGCCGAAACCCCCGGCGGCGGCATGGCCAGCGGGGGGGCGGTCGGTCGGCTCTGCTCCCTCCCTCCCCTCGGCTGCTACGGCTTGGGAGAAGGTCGGGCGGGTGCAACGCGGCATCGGCAGGGCGTCGGCAGGACCGTGTCTGCGGGTGTCTTAAGCCCGCGCGCGAAGTGCTGCGCTGTTGCGCTGGGTTTGCGCGTCGTTTGCGCGGTTGTGGCGCGAGGCTGCGCGAAGGTTGCGCAAGTCACGCCGGTCGTGCCGAATTCCGTACTCGTCCTGCCGATGCACACGTCACGTCGGGGCCCGGGTAGCAGCCGGACCTCCGGCAGACCGACGGCGTTCTGGACAGCCGCCGCCGGTCATGTGGGGGGTGACTAACCGATATGGTTCAGTATGTCAAGTATTTTCGAACAGCTTGCGACTTTTTAGCGCGTCGCATCGACCGCTCTCAAATTTACCAGCCGCGTCTGGTCCTGCGGAAATGGCATCGTCGGTTGTTGACGTGTCCGGGCAGCGCGTCATACCCAGAGCAATGGAAATTTGTGAGCCGATCAACGATTCAACCGCCGAGGAACTGCGCCGAACGATGCTCGGTCGGCGCTTCGGAACCATTCTTGCAGACCCGCCTTGGCAATTCCAGAATCGAACTGGCAAGATTGCGCCAGAACATCGAAGGCTTTCGCGCTATTCCACGATGACACTCGATGACATTTGCGACTTGCCGGTTGCTGACCTCTCAGCGGCGACCGCGCATCTCTATCTTTGGGTTCCCAATGCGCTATTACCAGATGGTCTTCGTGTTTTAACAGCGTGGGGTTTTCAATATAAGTCAAATATTATCTGGCGGAAGATCCGCAAAGATGGCGGATCAGACGGGCGCGGCGTTGGGTTTTATTTCCGTAACGTGACCGAAATTCTCCTTTTTGGCGTACGCGGTAAGAATGTGCGCACGCTTGCACCTGGACGACGACAGGTAAACTATATCGAAAGCCGCAAACGAGAACATAGTCGTAAGCCGGACGAACAATATGACGTAATTGAGTCATGTAGTTCAGGTCCGTACCTAGAATTGTTTTCGCGCGGTGAACGGCAGGGATGGACAGTTTGGGGAAATCAAGCGGACAACACTTATTTGCCCGACTGGCCGACATATGACTTCAACTCGGGAGCCCCACTCTCTATTGCCGCAGAATAACACTACGAGTCGTAGTTGTCGTCCGCGATGGGCCTAAGTTGATCGATTGTGGCCGGAGTGGGCGGGCCGTCATCAACGTAGAGGGCGGGCGTAATCGCAAAGGTCAAGATGGGGCAACCGCCGCCACCGCCGCCCTCCAAGCGCGGCCAGAGTTTCGAATGATGTGTTGTGGAGGCACCATAGCTTGCGCCCTTGCCCAGAGCAGCGAAAATCCGTTGCAATTCAGTAGCACGCGTGATTACAACACCGACATCGATCGCGCGAAGATCGAATAATAATCGGAAATTGTTCAGGTCCCGATCAAAAAACGGATCCTTGTTGTTCCACTCAAGTTCCAGTGCGACACGACCCTTGAAGCAATCAACCTTATGCGTCGGACTCTCAAAAGTGTTGCCGTCAACCATGATCGCCGTTGCGAACTTTTTCTCTTCCCAGCCCAAGGCATAGAAGCGACCATCGAGCTGTCTAGATATTGGCGAACGATTCTTGCCTGCCGCCTGCACTTCGGAGCGAAGCAATCTGAAATCCCGAAGTACCGAAATAATTTCTGTCCATTCCTGCGGGCAAGCAGTCGCCAAAACACCCGTTGCATTGCGCCACTCGCGCACATGATAGACTGATCGCAAATCCTCAGGAACGAGGTCGATAGTGGGCATCAAACGGCCCGTTCAACCATCAGCTTCTTGATCTCGGCAATCGCCTTCGCCGGGTTGAGCCCCTTGGGACACACGTTGGCGCAGTTCATGATAGTGTGGCAGCGATACAGGCGGAACGGGTCCTCGAGGGCGTCCAACCGCTCGCCGGTCATCTCGTCGCGGCTGTCGGCGAGCCAGCGGTAGGCCTGGAGCA
>CAXTSL010000030.1:918-30025 GCA_964246975.1 uncultured Sphingomonadaceae bacterium | reverse complement strand
TGCCGCAGGTCGTCAAATCGGCGCGGGTGATGAAGAAGGCGGTGGCGCACCTCATCCCCTATATCGAGGCGTCGAAGCAGCCCGGCGCGCGCGCCAAGGGGCGCATCGTCATGGCGACGGTCAAGGGCGACGTCCACGACATCGGCAAGAACATCGTCGGCGTCGTCCTCCAGTGCAACAACTTCGAGGTCGTCGACCTCGGCGTCATGGTGCCGTTCCAGACGATCCTGAAAGCCGCCAACGACTGCGACGCCGACATGATCGGGCTGTCGGGCCTGATCACGCCGTCATTGGACGAGATGGTCACAGTGGCGGCCGAGATGCAGCGCGCGGGCATGACGATGCCGCTGCTGATCGGCGGCGCGACGACCTCGCGCGTCCACACGGCGCTGCGCATCGCCCCTGCCTACGCCGGCCCGACGATCCACGTCCTCGACGCCAGCCGCGCCGTCGGCGTCGCGGGCGCGATGGTCAGCGAGACGATCCGCGACGAGTTGGTCGAGCGTACCGCGACCGAATACGAGGCGATCCGCGTCCAGCGCGCGGGCAACACGCAGTCGAAGCTCGCGACGCTGGCGGAGGCGCGCGCCAACGCCTTCCGCGCCGATTTCGCCGCGCACCCGCCGGTGCGCCCGCGCGTTCCCGGCGTCCAGGCAGTGACGATGACCGTCGCCGAACTCATCCCCTATATCGACTGGACGCCGTTCTTCCGGGCGTGGGAACTGGCGGGCAACTACCCCGCGATCCTGACCGATCCAGTGGTCGGCGAGAGCGCCACCGGGCTGTTCGACGACGCGCAGGCGATGCTCGAGCGCATCGTCGCCGAGGACTGGCTGCAGGCGCGCGGCGTCGTCGGCTTCTGGCCCGCGCGCCGCGACGGCGACGATGTGCTGCTGTTCACGTCCGAGGACCGCACCGAAGAACTGGCGCGCGTGCCCTTCCTGCGCCAGCAGGTCGCCAAGCGCGCGGGCCGCGCCAACCTGTGCCTCAGCGACTTCGTGTCGGACGACGCCGACTGGCTCGGCGGCTTCGCAGTCACCGCGGGGCAGGGCATCGACGCGCACCTCGCAGGCTTCAAGGCGAGCCACGACGACTATAGCGACATCCTCTTGAAGGCGCTCGCCGACCGCCTTGCCGAAGCTTTCGCCGAAGCGCTCCACGCCCGCGTCCGCCGCGACCTCTGGGGTCATGCGCCCGACGAGACGCTGTCGCACGATGACCTGATCCGCGAACGCTACACCGGCATCCGCCCCGCGCCCGGCTATCCCGCGTGCCCCGACCACAGCGTTAAGCCCCTGCTGTTCGAGCTGCTCGACGCGACGGCGCACACTGGCCTGACGCTGACGGAAAGCTTCGCGATGCTGCCGACGGCGGCGGTCAGCGGCTTTTACTTCGCGCACCCGCAGGCGACTTATTTCGGCGTCGCGCGCCTCGGTAGCGATCAAGTCGCCGACTATGCCGCGCGACGCGGGGTGAGCGTCGAGCAGGCCGAGAAGTGGCTACGGCCCAACCTCGACTGACGATGCTGCGGTCGGCGCGGCGACAGGGCGTGTGGCAGAGCGCCCGATTTTCGGCTTGTCTGTCGCCGCCTGAAATTGCGGAGGCCGCATGTACCTCGATGGTTCGCCCAAGCCCATTACCGGCTACCGCATCCAGTTCGACGCGGGCGGAACGCAGGCGCTGTTTCCGCGTGTCACCGTGCGGCTGACGTTCAAGCAGCAGGAGGTGGCGGCGATCGAGTTCGTCGACGACGGTGTGCCGACGCCGACCGTCAACATCATCGGGGACAAGCCCGTCGCGACCTGCCCCGTCAGCCTCTATCTGCCGCTGATCGACATGCTGCGGAACGAGAAGCCGATCAACGCCGCGCTGCTCGGCGGCGCCAAGAAGCCCGACGGCAAACTGACGCCGTTCATCCTCGACATCCGCTCGGGCGACGAGAACGTCGGCGAGGGCGAGCCGAAGCCCTGACCCCCGCCGTCCGGTTTTATCGCCACGCCGCTCAATCCTCGACGACGTCGGCGTCCTCGAAGTCTTCGTCGAGGTGTTCCTCGATCGATTCGGCGATCAGGTCGAGCTGCTCATAGGTCGCCATGAGTTCGAGGCTGCCGCCGTCCTGGTCCTCGATGCGGAGCAGGAACTGCTCGTCGTCCTGCGCCTCGATGGTAAAGCGCGAAAGGGTCTTGGCCATGGTCTCAGCTCCTGTGATGGGTCGCGCGGGCAACGCCCTGCATGGCCCAAGGTTGCGTCAGACGAGCGTCGCGAGCGCCGCGCGGTCGAAGCCGCGCAACTCGGCCGAGCGTCCGTCGCGGACCTTCTGGACCCAGTCGGGATCGACGATCAGCGCGCGTCCGACCGCAACGAGGTCGAACTCGTCGCGCGCGAGGCGTTCGAGCAGCCCGTCGAGCGACGCGGGCGACGAACCCTCGCCGCCGAACCCGGCGATGAAGTCGCCGTCGAGGCCGACCGAGCCGACGGTGATCGTCGGCGTGCCGGTGACCTTCTTGGCCCAGCCCGCGAAGTTGAGGCCGTGGTCGCCGTCGATATCCGGAAACTCGGGCTCCCAGAAGCGCCGTTGCGAGCAGTGGAAGGCGTCCGCCCCGGCATCGGCGAGCGTGGTCAGCCAACGGCTGAGCGCTTCGGGCGTGGCGGCGAGCTTGACGCTATAGTCCTGCTGCTTCCACTGCGAGACGCGGATGATCACCGGGAAATCCGGTCCGACGGCGACGCGCACCGCCTTGAGGATCTCGGCGGCGAACCTGCCGCGCTCGGCCGCCCCGCCGCTCCAGCCGTCGCCGCGCGCGTTCGTCCCCTCCCAGAAGAACTGGTCGATCAGATAGCCGTGCGCGCCGTGCAGCTCGACGGCGTCGAAGCCGAGACGCTTGGCGTCCCCGGCGGCGCGCGCGAAGGCGGCGATCGTGTCGGCGATGTCGGCGTCGGTCATCGCGCGGCCCCACGGCTTGCCGGGCTTGAACAGTCCCGACGGGCTCTCGGGGGTGCCGTCGCCGCCCTCGACGCTGCGGTTGATCGCGCTGCCGACGTGCCACAGCTGCGGCGCGATGCGCCCGCCTCCCGCGTGGGTCTCCGACGCGACCTTGCCCCAGCCGTTGAGCGCGTCGCCCCAGAAATGCGGATAGTTGGGATCGTTCGCCGAGCCGTCGCGCTCGATCACCGTGCCCTCGGTGACGATCAGCCCGACCTCGCCCTCGGCGCGCCGCCGGTAATAGGCCGCGACATTGTCGCCGGGCTGGCCGCCGGGCGAAAAGCTGCGGGTCATCGGCGCCATGACGACACGGTTGGGCAGATGCAGCCCCTTGAGATCGAACGGCTGGAACAACGGGTTGGTCATCGGGGCATGGTCCTTCGCTTGCTGGGGCGACATAGGGTTGGCCGCAGGGCGGCGACAAGGGCGGCGCGGCGAAGCAAAACTTGGGGCGCGGCGGGCTGCGCTTCGCCGCCGCGCAAGGGCTTTCGTCGGCGTGGCGCTTCGACTAGACGGATCGGCTGCCTTGAGAAGATCGAACCCGCCGTGTCCGACCGCCTGCCCGACGACCACGTCCCCATTACCCTCGCGACGCTGGTGCGGCTGGCCGGGCCGGTGATGGCGTCGCGGCTCGGCATCATGGCGATGGGGCTGGTCGATACGGTCTGCGTCGGCCGCTATTCGGCGACCGAACTCGGCTATCACGCGCTCGGCTGGGCACCGTCGGGGGTCGTGCTGGTCACCGCGATCGGCCTGCTCGGCGGGGTGCAGGTGGTCAGCAGCCAGCTGATCGGCGAGGGACGCGCCGACGCGACGGGGGCGGTGCTGCGGCGCGGGCTGATCTATGCCTTTTGGCTCGGCATCGCGGTGTCGGCGATCATCGCCGGGGCCGGGCCGTGGTTCCTCCACCGCATCGGCCTCGCCACCGCGCTCGCCGACGGCGCGGCACCCGTCATGCAGGTCTTCGCGGTGTCGATGCTGCCGATCCTGATCGCCGACGCAGGCATTTTCTGGCTCGAGGCGCATGGCCGACCGTCGCGCGGCATGGCGGCGATGTGGGCGGCGAACGGCGTCAACCTCGCGCTCAACCTGTGGCTGGTGCCGGGTCACTCGCCCTTCCCGGTGGCGGGCGCGGTGGCGAGCGCGTGGGCGACGGCGGTCAGTCGCGTCGCGCTGCTGGCCTTCGTCGCCGGGCTCATCGTGTATTGGGCCCCGTCGCGGCACCTCGGGGTCTTCGCCCGGCCCGCTCCCGACCCCGCCGCGTGGCCGCGCCTGCGCCGCGTCGGCTATGCCAGCGCGCTGAGCTATTTTATCGAGGTCTCGGCGTTCAGCGGCATGGCGATCGTCGCGGGCTGGATGGGCGCGGCGGCGGTCGCGACATGGGCGATCGTCGTCAATTTCGCGGCTTTGGTGTTCATGGTGCCGCTCGGCCTCGCCACCGCGACCGGCGTCCTCGTCGGGCGGGCGTACGGTGCGGGCGACGTCGCGGGCGTCCGCCGCGCCGGGCTGCTCGGCTTTGCCGCCGCGCTGGCGCTGACGCTGACGGTGTGCCTCGGCGTCGCGCTGTTCAGCGGCGACATCGCGGCGGGCTATACGCGCGACCCCGGTGTCCGCGCGGCAGCGGCGGCGGCGCTGTTGCTCAGCTGCGGCTTCTTCGTCGGCGACGGGCTGCAGGTCATCGGCGCGCAGGCGCTCAGGTCGCAGAACGACATCTGGATGCCGACCGTCACGCATTTCGTCAGCTATACGCTCGTGATGGTGCCGTGCGCGCTGCTGTTCGCGGTTCAGCTCGGCCACGGCGTCGGCGGCATCGTCGAGGCGGTGATCGTCGCGTCGGCGGTCTCGGCGCTGCTGCTCGGCGGGCGCTTCGCATGGGTGGTGCGGCGGCGCCGCGCGCGAACTGCGGCGTTAACCGTATAGTCTCTTTCCGGGTGCACACGCGTGCAACGTGTCGGCCTGGGAGTATTCAGTGCCACAAAGTGTATCGAGCGGCGAAATTCGCGCGCTGACGGGACTTCGCGGCGTCGCGGCGCTGTGCGTCGTCGCGTATCATTTCTGGACGGCATTGGTTCCGCCGTGGCTCGCGGTCCCGTTCGGTCGCGGCTATCTGGCGGTCGACCTGTTCTTCGTGCTCAGCGGTTTTGTCATGGCGATGACCTACGGCGAACGGGTCGCCGCGACGACGACGCCGTGGCGCAGCTTCGCGACCTTCCTGCAGGCGCGCATCGCGCGGGTCTATCCGCTGCTGATTGCGCTGATCGCCTTCAATATCGCCTTGCGAGGCCTCGGCTTCGGCTGGCAAGGCCCGGTCTCGTTCGCCGACATCCCGGCGAACCTGTTGCTGATGCAAGCCTGGGGCCTGGCGGTCGATATCGCCCCGCCGAGTTGGTCGATCAGCGCCGAGCTGGCGGCGTACCTCGCATTTCCATGGCTGGTGCGGCTGATGCTGACCGGATCGGCGGGTCGTGCCCTTGCCGGAACGGCGCTCGCCGCAGTGCTGCTCACGATCGTCGCGCTGAGCCCTGATGCGCCGGGTCTGAGCTGGCCGCGCCATGGTCCGAACGACGTCTATATGCCTTGGCTCGCGCTTCCGGTCGCGCGGTGCGTCGGGGGCTTTATTCTCGGACTTGGGGCGTGGCGCGTGTCGCTGCACCCGGTCGCCGCGCGCTGGCTCGCGCATCCCGCCACGACACTCGCTACGATCGTCGGCATCGCCGGGTCGGTGGCGCTGCACGCCGATCCGCTCGTCGTCGCGCTGTTCGCACCGCTCGTCGCCGGGCTCGCGGTCTCGCAGGGTGGCGTGGCGGAATTGCTCGGTCGCACTGTCCCGCATTGGCTCGGCCTGATTTCCTATTCGATCTACCTCGTGCACGGGTCGCTCAAGCTGTTGCTGGACGTGCCGGTCGCGCTGCTGGCGCACGTCTCCGGCGGCCCCCCGCAGCTCACTCTGGCGATTGTCGCGAGCGTGCTGCTGCTGCCGCTGGCATGGCTGACGTATCAGGCCATCGAGGTGCCGGGCCGGGCGTTGTTGCGCGGCGTCGGATCGCGGTCGCTGCCGAAGCCCGTCTGAGCCGCGATCTCGGCCCAGACCAGCGCGCCCAGCCGCTGCGTCACCGGCCCCGGCGCACCGTTGCCGAGGGTGCGGCCGTCGAGCGCGCGGAGGCCGACGACGGGCATCGTCGTCGAAGTGACGAACGCCTCGTCCGCCGCGTGCGCCTCGGACAGCGTGAACGGGCATTCGACCACCGTCAGCCCCGCGTCCCGCGCCAGCCGCATGACCGTGGCGCGCATCACGCCGGGCAGCAGGCGCGCCGACAGTGGCGGGGTGACGAGGCCGCCGTCCTTGACCAGCCAGGCGTTGGTCGAGCCACCCTCGGCAACGAACTCGTCGGCATCGATCAGCCACGCCTCGGCTGCGCCGTCGGCCTTCGCCGCCGTCTTCGCGAGGACGTTCGCCAGCAGCCCGACGGTCTTGATGTCGCAGCGCCCCCAGCGCTGGTCGCCGACGCTGGCGACCGCGATGCCCTTCGCCTGCAGCGCCTTGCGCCCGGCGAAGTCGAAGGGCCGGACGGTCATCGTCAGCGTCGGGTGCAGGCCGGGCGCGATGACATGGTCGCGCTTCCCCGCCCCGCGCGACACCTGGATATACAGCAGCGCCTCGCTGGCGCGGTTGGCGGCGGTCAGCCGCCCGATCTGCGCGTCGAGCGCACCGGGCGACAGCGGCGCGGCGATGCCCAGTGCCGACAGGTTGCGCGTCAGGCGGGCGGCATGCTGCGGCCAGTCGAAGAGGCGACCGTTGAGGACGGCGCAAACCTCGTAGACCGCGTCGGCGAACTGGTGGCCGCGATCCTCGATATGGACGCGCGCCTCGGCGAGCGGGACGATGCGCCCGGCGACATAGGCGAGACGCGGCATTTAGACCCTTTTGCTGGCGGCGCGGTTCGTGCGTTAGAGCCGCACGCTTCCGCAATCGCAAGGCCCCGATGACCGCCCCGCAGATCGTCTGGTTCCGTCAGGACCTCCGCCTCGCCGATCAGGCGGCGCTGCGCGCGGCGGCGGCGGCGGGGCCGGTGATTGCGGTCTATGTCCTCGACGACGAGACGCCGGGGCGGTGGCGGATCGGTGCGGCGCAGCGCTGGTGGCTGCATCACAGCCTCGCGGCGCTCGACGGGGATTTGCGCGCGCGCGGCAACCGCCTCGTCCTGCTGCGGGGACGCGCGGGCGTCGTGCTGCCGGAACTCGCCGGGGCGACGTGCGCGGCGGCGATCCACGCGCTGTGGCACTACGAGCCGTGGGCACGCACGCAGCAGGAGGAGGTGGCGGACGCCGTCGAACTGCATCTCCACGACGGCAATTATCTCGCACCGCCGGGGACGGTGCGGACGGGGAGCGGTGCGCCGTATCGCATCTTCACACCGTTCTGGAACGCGCTGCGCCACCATATGCCGCCGCCTGCGCCCTGCCCTGCGCCGGAGCGGATCGCCGCTGCGGAGGCCCCGGCGGGCGACGCGCTCGACGACTGGATGCTGCTGCCGACGCACCCCGACTGGTCGCGCGGCTTCGAGGTCTGGACGCCGGGCGAAGCGGGGGCGCACGCCGCGCTCGCCGCCTTCGCCGCGACCGCCACGGCCTACGACCGCGCGCGCAACTATCCCGCCGAAGCCGGCAGCTCGCGCCTGTCGCCGCACCTCCATTTCGGCGAGGTGTCGCCTGCCGCCGTCTGGCACGCCGTCCCCGACTCCGACAGCTTCCGCCGCGAGATCGGTTGGCGAGACTTTGCGGCGGGCCTCATCGACCAGTTTCCCGACAGCCACGAGACCCCGGGCCGCGCGACCTTCGCCGCGTTCCCCTTCCGCGACGCCCCCGACGAACTGGCGGCGTGGCAGCGCGGGCGCACCGGCTACCCGATCGTCGATGCCGGGATGCGCCAGCTGTGGGCGACGGGCTGGATGCACAACCGCGTGCGGATGATCGCCGCGTCGTTTCTCGTCAAACATCTGCTGATCGACTGGCGGCGCGGCTCGGAGTGGTTCTGGGATACGCTCGTCGATGCCGATCTGGCGAACAATAGTCTCGGCTGGCAGTGGATCATGGGGTCGGGGGTCGACAGCTCGCCGTTCAACCGCATCTTCGCGCCGGTGACGCAGAGCGCCAAGTTCGAGGCGAGCGCGTATATCCGCGAATGGGTGCCCGAACTGCGCGGCCTGTCCGAAGTGGCGATTCACGCGCCATGGGAGGGGGGCGGGGTGCGCGGGTATCCGCCGCCGGTTGTCGGCCATGCCGAAGGCCGCGCGCGGGCGCTGGCGGCGTATGCGGGGATGCGCGACGCCCCCTCCGTCGGCTTCGCCGCCACCTCCCCCTGAGGGGGAGGACCGAAGCTCCTCCCCCTCTTCAGGGGGAGGCGGCGCGGAGCGCCGGAGGGGGCCTAGCTCCGCAACGCCTCGATCGGGCTCAACTTCGCCGCTCTCGTCGCGGGATACCAGCCGAAGAATATGCCGATCGACGCCGATACCGCAAACGCCACGAAGATAGCGAACCCCGTCACCGAGGTGTCGAAGCCAATCGCGCCCGACGCGGCCGTCGCCGCCAGCGTGCCGAGCCCGACCCCGACGCCGCAGCCGAGCAGCGACAACATCAGCGCCTCGAGCAGGAACTGCAGGCGGATCGCGGCGCGCGGCGCGCCGATCGCCATGCGGATGCCGATCTCGCGCGTCCGCTCGGTCACCGACACCAGCATGATGTTCATGATGCCGATGCCGCCGACCACGAGGCTGATCGAGCCGATCGCGGCGAGCAGCAGCGAGATCGCCGCCGTCGTCGTCGACAGCGTGTCGGTGACGGCGGTCAGGTTGGTCACCGTGAAGTCGTCGACGGTGTTGGCGTCGAGCTTGTGCGCGCGGCGCAACAGTTGCGCGATGCGGTCCTGGACCGCGTCGAGGTTCGCCGCGTCGTCGACGCCGACCGAGATCATCCGCACCGAGCGCCGGAAGGCATTGCCCTGCAACTGGCGCAGCGCGGTGGTCAGCGGCACGATGATGACGTCGTCGCGGTCCTGCCCGCCAAAGCCCTGGCCGCGCTTTGCCATGATGCCGATGACGGTGAAGCTGGTGCCCTTGACGCGGATGCTCTGCCCCAGCGGGTCGTTCGCGCCGAACAGATTGTCGGCGACCGACTGGCCGATCAGCGCGACGCGCGCCGCCGCGCGGTCCTCCATGTCGGTAAAGGCGCGGCCGTCGCTGGGACGCCAGTCCTGCACGGTGAAATAGGCGGGCGGTGCGCCGGTGACCTGCGTCGCCCAGTTGGCGGGGCCCGCGACGACCTGCACGGGGATCGTCGTCGAGGGTGCGGCGGCGACGACATTGTCGAGTTTCTGGATCGCGTCGGCGTCGTCGATGCGCAGGCTCGCGCCGGTCCCGGCCCCGCCCGAAAAGCCGACCTGCCGCCCGGCCCCTGCGGTGACGATCAGCATGTTGGAGCCCAGACCCGAGATCGACTCCTGCACCTGCTTCTGCACCCCGCCGCCGATCGCCAGCATTAGGATGACGGCGGCGACGCCGATGATCATGCCGAGCATCGTCAGCGCCGAGCGCAGCCGGTTGGCGATGAGCGCTGACCACGCCTCGGCGAGCATCGAGGCGATCATCGCGCCGCCTGCGGCTGCGTCGCCCCCTCTCCCGCATGGCGGGAGAGGGAAAGGTCGCCTTCTTCAGGCGACCAGGGAGAGGGAACGGTAGAACGGGTCGGAGCCTGTTTGCACGTCGCTCCCTCTCCCTGGCGCGCGACGGCGCGCCTGTCCCTCTCCCGCGAAGCGGGAGAGGGGTCGTCGTTGGGGAGACTGCCCCTCATCCCGCCCCCTCGGGCGCATGCCCGTACAGCGCGGCTTCCGTCGGCGGCCCGTCGTAGAACACCAGCCCGTCCTGGATGCGCACCACCCGGTCGGTCGCCTTCGCCACCTCGGGGTCGTGGGTGACGATGACCACCGTCACGCCGCGCTCGCGGTTCAACGCCTTGAACAGTCCCAGCACTTCGACGCCCGTCTTCGTGTCCAAAGCTCCCGTCGGTTCGTCGGCCAGCAGCAGGTCGGGGTCGTTGGCCAGCGCGCGCGCCACCGCGACGCGCTGCTGCTGCCCGCCGCTGAGTTGCGAGGGCCTCGAGCGCGGCTTGTCGCCGAGGCCCACCGAAGCCAGCAGCGCCTGCGCCTTGGCATCGCGGTCGCGCTTGCCATAGCCCGAATAAACCAGCGGCAACGCGACGTTGCCGAGCGCCGACAGGCGCGGCAGCAGGTTGAACTGCTGGAAGACGAAGCCGATGCCCTTGTTGCGGAGCTTCGCCAGCGCCGCCTCGCCGAGCGTCGCGGTGTCGGTCCCCTCGAAGCGGTACGTGCCCGCGCTCGCCGCGTCGAGGCAGCCGATGACGTTCATCAGCGTCGACTTGCCCGAGCCCGACGGTCCCATGATCGACATCAGCTCGCCGCGCGCCACATCCATGGTGACGCCGTGCAGCGCGCGGAAGGTCCCGGCCTCGCTGGCATAGTCCTTGACGACATGCGAAAGGCTGAGGACTGGGCTGAGGACCATCGTGCCGCTCATCCGTCCTTCTTCTTCGACGAGTTAACGGGCGGGCTGCCGCCCGGCGGACCGATGCTGCCGACCTTTTTCTTGTCTTCGCCGGTGATGACCGTATCGTTTTCGCGCAAGCCACCGCTGACGACTTCGGTGTTATCCTGATCCGACGCGCCTGTCCTGATCCGCACCGCCTCGGGCGCGGCGTTGGTCAGCCTGAACACCGTCTGCGTCCCCGCGTCGGCGCTCGGTTTGTGCGCGCCCTTGGCGGCGACGCGGCGCGGCGGCTTGTAGTCCGTCGGCTTCCAGCTGAGCGCAGCATTGGGCAGCAGCAGCGCGTCGGCGTGAGCGGCGACGAGGAATGACGCATTGGCGGTCATGCCGGGCAGTAGCGCGCCGTCGGGGTTCGCGACGCCGACGATGACCGTATAGGTCACGACATTCTGCTGCGTCGTCGGGTTGAGGCGAACCTGATTGACCGTCCCCTGAAACTGCCGTGTGCCGTACGCATCGACGGTGAAGGTGACCGCCTGCCCGACGCGCACCTTCGATACGTCGGCCTCGGCGACGGCGGCCTCGATCTGCATCTTGGTCAGGTCGCGTGCGATGCGGAACAGCTCGGGCGTCTGGAACGACGCCGCGACGGTCTGCCCGAGATCGACCGAGCGCGCGATGACGACGCCGCTGACCGGCGAGCGGATGACGGTATAGCCGAGGTTGGTACGGTCCTGCTTGATCTGCGCCTCGGCGGCACGGACCTGCGCGGCGGTCGACGCGGCGCTTGCCTGCGCGGTCTCATACTCCTGGCGGCTGATATAGTTCTGCTTGAACAATTCGCCCGAGCGGCGCGCATTGGCAGCCTGGAGCGCCGCCGAGGCGCGGATATTGGCGAGGCTGGCTTCGCTCGCAGCGAGGCGCGCGGCATAGACGCTGGGGTCGAGTTCGAGGAGCAATTGGCCTTGGCGAACGCGACTGTTGTAGTCGACGGTCAGTTTGGCGACCGTCCCCGAGACCTGCGTCCCGACGCTGACGACGCGCACCGGATTGAGGATGCCGTTGGCGGTGACGACCTCGCTGAGGTCGCCGCGCGTTACCTGCGCGGTCTTGTACTGCGACCCCGGCGCGGGGGCGTTGGCCTTGCTGTAGAAATACCAGCCGACTGCGCCCGCGACGGCGAGGACGAGAAAGATCCAGCGTTTGCGCGGCATTCTCATCGTTGCGCCCTCATCGCCCGGTCCTCATCGTGTCGACTTCCGCGCCGATGCCGCCGATGCTGCGGGCGAGGCGCGCCTGCGCGGTGCGGACATTGAAATCGGCCTGCACCAGCTGCTGCCGCGCGCTGGCGAGCTGGCTCTGCGCGTTGAGCAGGTCGGTGAAGGTGCCGACGCCCGCGCGGTAGCGCCCCTGCGCGATGTCGGCGGCGGCGGCGCTGCTGTCGATCAGCACGCGCGCCGTCGCGAGGCTGCGGATCGCGGTGTCGAGCGCGGTGTAGTTGGTGAAAACGTCGAGCCCCGCCGACTGGCGCGTCTGTTCGGCGAGCGCCGTCGCGCGGTCGCGCTGCGCCTCGGCCTGCGTCACGGCGTAGGTGCGCCCATAGCCGTTGAAGAACGGGATCGACAGCGTCACGCCGATGCTGGCGCTGTTCCGGTCGTTCGACGAATCGGCATAGTTGAGATTGTTCTGCGCGCTGGCGCCGACCGAGGGTCGCAGGTCCGAGCGCGCGGCGCGGACGTTGGCCCCGGCGACGTCGACCTGCGCGCGTTGCGCCGCGATATCCGGTCGCAACCGCTCGGCCGCGGCGATCAGCGCATCGACGCCGGTCTTGAGGATTTCGCTCGACCCCAGCGGCGGCGGGGCCGCAAGGTCGAGGCGCGTCGACGGCGGCAGGCTGACGACGGTCGCGAGTTGGCCTTCGCTGGTCCGCAGATTGCCCTGCGCCTGCGTCAGCGTCAGCTCGGCCTGCGCCAGCGACGAGCGCGCCTGCAGCCGGTCCGACGGCGTTGCGACGCCCGCCACCTCGCGGCCGCGCGCGGTGTCGAACGAGCGCTGGGCGAACGCGATGCTCGCCTGCGCGGCGGTGACGCTGGCGCGGTTGGCCTGCACGCTGTTGAAGGCGGTGACGGTGTCGAGCGCGACGCCTTGCGCGGTGTCGGCAAAGCTGGCCAGCGCCGACGCCTGCGACGCGCGCGCCGCGTCGATGCGCGCCTTCCGGCCACCGAAATCGAAGATCAGATAGTTGAGCGCAAGACTCGCAGTGCTGCCGAGGTCGGTCGAGTTCGACGACGTGCCGAAACTCTGGCCGGTGCCGGTGACGAACTGCGTGCCGCCGAAACTGTCGCTGCGGCTGAGCGTCGGGCCGATGCTGGCGCTGAGCGACGGCAGGTCGGCGGCGCGCGCGATGCCGACGCCCGCCGCCGCGCTCCGCACGCTCGCCCACGCGGCGGCGGTGGCGGGGTTGCGGCACAGCGCGAGGTCGACGAGGTCGGGCAGGGTCAGCGCGCGCGCCGGAACCCCGTCGCCGCACGCCGGGCCGCCGGCGATCGGCGGGCGCGTCGCGGGGATCAGCCCGCGCGGGTCGGGGTTCGCCGCGAACGCGGGTCCGGCAAGCAGGATGGCGAGGACCGTCAGGCGGAAAATCATGCAGGACGCTGTTTAGCGGGCGCAATGACAACGTCGAGTGAATACGGTGTTCTGCCCCCTCCCCTCCCCGCGTAGTGGAGAGAGGGGAGGGTCGGGGTGGGGAGTTTTGTCGCGAGATGCGGACTTCGTGGCGAGACACCCCACCCCGACCCTCCCCTCTCTCGGTTCGCAAGCGCTCACCGGGAGGGGAGGGAGCAGAAGGCTAAGCTCGCACCCGCGCCCCGCCTTTCCCGCCGAGATGATCGACCAACGCAGCGACGGTGCGGAAGCCCTGGACGCGCACCCCGGCCCCACTCGTCGAAGCGGGCGCGAGGGCGTTGCCGAAGCCCAGTTTCGCGGCTTCCTTGAGCCGCAGTCCGGCATGACCCACGGCGCGCACCTCGCCCGAAAGCGCGATTTCGCCGAACGCGATCGTGTCGGCGGGCACGACCGCCTCGGTCAGCGCCGAAATCAGCGCCGCAGCAACCGCCAGATCGGCGGCAGGATCCTGCACGCGCAGGCCACCCGCGACGTTGAGATAGACCTCGCACGCCGAGAAGCTCAGCCCGCAGCGCGCTTCGAGGACCGCGAGGATCATCGCCAGCCGCCCGGCGTCCCAGCCGACGACCGCGCGCCGCGGCGTCGCGCCGCTCGCCAGCCGGACGACGAGCGCCTGGATCTCGCACAGCACGGGGCGCGTGCCTTCGAGCGCCGGAAAAACCACCGTGCCAACCACCGGCCGGTCGCGGTCGGTGAGGAACAGGCTCGACGGATTGGCGACCTCGGCCAGCCCCTCGGTGCCCATCGCGAAGACGCCGATCTCGTCGGTGCCGCCGAAGCGGTTCTTCACCGCCCGCAGGATACGGTACTGGTGGCTGCGTTCGCCCTCGAAATACAGCACGGTATCGACCATGTGCTCGAGGACGCGCGGGCCCGCGATCTGGCCGTCCTTGGTAACGTGGCCGACGAGTACGACCGCCGCGCCGCTCGTCTTGGCATAGCGGATCAGTTCCTGCGCGGCGGCGCGGACCTGGCTGACCGTCCCCGGCGCGCCTTCGAGGGTGTCCGAGTGCATCGTCTGGATCGAATCGATGATCAGCAGCGCGGGCGGCGGGCCTGCCGACAAAGTGGTGAGGATGTCGCGCACCGAAGTCGCGGCGGCGAGTTGCACGGGGGCCTTCGCCAGCCCCAGCCGCCGCGCGCGCAGGCGGACCTGATCCGACGCCTCCTCGCCCGTCACATAGGCGACGCGGTGCCCGTCCTGCGCCATGCGGCCTGCCGCCTGAAGCAGCAGCGTCGACTTGCCGATGCCGGGGTCGCCGCCGATCAGCACCGCGCTCGCCGCGACCAGCCCGCCGCCGAGCGCGCGGTCGAGTTCGGCGATACCCGTCGACAGCCGCGCCGGGATCGCCACGTCGTCGTCGAGCCCCGCCATCGTAAGGCGCGCGCCGCCCCCGCTCAGGCTGTGCTTGGCGCTGAACGGCGTGACGACGGCGCTCGCCTCGGCCGAGATCGAGTTCCACGCGCCGCAGTCGCCGCATTGCCCCGCCCAGCGCGGCGCGACCGAGCCGCAGCCCTGGCAGACATAGCGGACAGCCGCGCGCGCCACGAGATTCCTTTCAGGAACGGAACGCGAACGTAGCGCGCGCTGCAGCCCGCCGCAAGGGTCAGGCGAGCGACTTGCGGCGCTGCCACATAAGCACGCGCCCGATCAGCGGACTCAGCAGCAGTGCGATCAGCCCGGCATGGGCGTCGAGGGCCATGCCGGCCAGCGCCAGCGCGGCGACCAGGATGGGTATCCATACGCCGCGCGCGTACTTGACCAGCGGCGGCGCGGGTTCGGCGAGCAGCGGCCCCGCCGTGGCATGGCGCAGCGTCCACATGTTGAGCAGCCCGGCAATCATCAGCCACCCGGCATAAAGCCCGACGCCGACACGCGATCCGGCATAGCTGCTGAGCACCGCCGTCGGGAACGGCATGAAGGCGATCGTCATCAGGAACAGCAGGTTGCGCCAGATCAGCGCGTCGTCGGCGCGCGCCAGCCAGCCGAAGGTCCGGTGATGCCCGATCCAGAAACGCCCGATGACGAAAAAGCTGACGACGAAGCCGATATATTGCGGGATCAGTTCGAGCAGGGCGTTGGCGAGGTCGGTTTCGGTGATGCGCCCGGTCAGGTGGGGCACCCGGATTTCGATGACCAGCAGCGTGATCGCGATGGCGAAGATCGCGTCGCTGAAAAACATCAGCCGTTCGAGGCGGCCGTGTTCGCGGGTCTCGGGCGTGTCGGCCATGACGGACACGCTAGGGGACACGCGGGCGGAATGAAAGGTGCTGCGGTTGCGCGCCTGTCTCGGTGCGCGGCGTCATCACGACGCCGCGAATGCCGCCCGCCGCGGCCCGAGATAGCCGAACAGGAACGCCGCGACCTTGCGCATCTGAATCTCCTCGGAGCCCTCGGTGATACGGTAGCGGCGATGGTGTCGATAGATGTGCTCGAAGGGCTTGTGGCGCGAATAGCCGATACCGCCGTGGACCTGCATGGCGCGATCGGCGGCCTCGCAGACGAGGCGGTTGGCCCAGTAGTTGCACATGCTGACCTTGTCGCCGATCTCGCGCTCGACGGCCTTGTGCGGCATCCGGTCCATGTCCCACGCGGTCTTGCGGATCAGCAGGCGCAGCATCTCGCACTGCGTCGCGAGTTCGACCAGCGGCCACTGGATCGCCTGGTTGTCGGCGAGCGGCTTGCCGAACGGCTTGCGCTCGCGCGCGTATTTGACGCTTTCCTCGATGCAGAATACCGCCGCGCCGAGCGACGACGCCGCCTGGCGGATGCGGTTTTGGTGGACGAAGCTTTGCCCCAATCCGAGGCCGTGGTCGATCTCGCCCCAATAGGCGTCGGCGGGGATCCAGACGCCGGTGAAGCTGACGCGCGGATGGTCGGTGGGCATGTTGAACGTCCACAGCCATTCCTCGATCTTGACGCCGGGGGCGTGCGCTGGAACGATGAAGCAGGTGATACCGCGCGCCGACCCGGCCTCGCCCGACGTGCGCGCGAAGACCATGACGTGCGTCGCGACGTGCATGCCCGTCGTCCACATCTTCTCGCCGTCGATGCGCCAGCCGGGGCGGCCATCGCGGCTCTCGCGGACGGCGCGGGTCTCCATGAAGGTCGCGTCGCTGCCGTGGTTGGGCTCGGTCAGGCCGAAGGCGGTACGCATCGAGCCGTCCTGTACCGCCGCGCCGTCGCGGGCGAACTGTCCGGGCGTCGCGAACTCCTTGAACATCACCACGAACGGGTTGTTGCCGACGATCGAATGTTCGTTTTGCAGGTCGTTGTGAAGGCCGAGGCCACGCGCCGCGAGGTGCTCGCGAATGACCGCCATCCACAGCTGCGACCCGCCCTTGCCGCCGTATTCGACGGGCCAGGCAAAGCGGAAATGCCCGGCGCGGTCGGCAAGCGCGCGCGCCTGTCCGAGCAGCGCCTCCCACTCGGCGCGCGGCTGGCCGTCGTTGTCCCAATCGGTGCGGGCGTGTTCGCGGCGATGATCGAAGAAGCGGATATTGTCGTCCTGTTGCTCGAGGGGCTTGATCTCCGCGTCGATGAAGCTGTCGAGTTCGGCGAGATAGGCGGTCAGTTCGGGCGGCAGCGAGAAGTCCATCACGCATCCTTTTAAGCAAGTGCCGCGACGTAAGCCGCGTATTTCGGTTGGTCGACCGCCAGTTTTGCCAGCGTCGTCGTCCACAGATGCGGTGCCGCTTCACCGGCATCGATCGCGCCGGAGGCAAGCCCGTCGGCCAGCGCCGCGTTGAGGTCGGGCAGGCTGCCGTCGCGACCGAGCAGCACGCGCAGGCCGCCAAGTTCCACCGCTTCGGCATTGGCCTGGAGGACGATCTGGCGCGCGACGAGGTCGACGGCGTTCGCGGCGAGGCGCGCCTGGAACGCCAGCAGCGGCGTCGCGCCCGGCACCACGCCGTCGCGCAGGAACGCCGCGACCGCAGCCAGAATCTCCTCGGGGCGCGGCTCGTCGTGCATCTCAATCCCTCAGCAGTCGCAGCAGGTCGAGTTCGGTTTCGGATGCCCGGCGCGCGATCAGCGCGCGCTCGACGGACGGGTCCGCCGCCCGGAACGCCGCCGCCATGCCGGCGCACATACAGCCCCAGCGCAGCGTGCCGAAGACCTCCCACCAGCGCAGCGTCGCCGGATCGACCGCCGTGCCATAGCCGTCGATCAGGTCGGAGGCGGTGCCAAAGCCGCCGACGGGCAGGTCGACGCGCCCGAAGCGCCACGAGTTGACGCACAGCCACCCAAGGTCCGCCAGCCCGTCGCCGACATAGGCCAGTTCCCAGTCGAGTACGGCGCGCAGGCCCTCGGGACCGATGATCAGATTGCCGTTGCGGAAATCGCCGTGGACGAGCGCGGCGCGTGTCGGCGGCGGCGGCCGATGCGCGTCGAGCCAGCGTAGCGCGACCTCGAACACCGGGCGCGGCCAGGCGCTCGCCCGGTATAGCGTGCGCCACCGCTCGACCAATGCCGCCGCGTCGAGCCGTGTCAGCGCCGGAAACCCCGCCGGGTCGATGGCATGGATTTGCGCCAGCACCGCGCCGCACTGGCGCGCGAGGTCCGGCGGCGGACTGCGCACGATGCGACCGCCCAGTGTCTCGCCCTCGACGAAACCCATGACAAAGCCGCGCCCGAGCCCGTCGCCCGGTGCCAGCACATAAGCGACCGGCGGCACCGGCACGCCTGCCGCCGCCGCCGCGCCGAGCAGCGCCGCCTCGGTCTCGAGCCCCACCGTCTGTTCCGAAAGCCGGTCGCCGCCCGGCGCGCGGCGCAGGACGAGCGGCACCGGTGCGGCCGATCCTTCTGCATCGAAGCGCCAGATTTCCTGCGTCGCGCCACCCGACAGCCGCCGCAACCCGCCAATCCGCGCCGCGCCGGGTACGACGCGCGGCAGCAAGGCGGTCAGCGCGGCGGCGATAGCGGCGTCCGTCTGCACGTCGAGCGACCCCGCGCGTTCGTTCGATCCCGTGGCGCGCCACCGGCAGCCTGCCGGGAAGCCGCCCCCCGGTCACCGGCCTATCAGACCCGGGCGTGGGCAGCTAGGCAGGTTTGCGCGCTGCGCAGGTCGGCACGGCACCCGTCGGTGTCGTACCCTGCTCCCCGCGCTTGCCCGCGTCCGGCGCGCGCCCTAAGCGCCCGCGATGCCTGCCCCTGCCCCCCTCGCCGTCGTCCTGCTATCGGGCGGTCTCGATTCGACGACCGTCGCGGCGATCGCGCGCGAACAGGGCTATGACCTGCTGGCGCTGACCATCGACTATAACCAGCGCCACCGCATCGAGCTGGCGGCGGCGGCGCGCGTCGCGACGGCGTTCGGCGCGGTGCGCCATATCGTGCTGCCGCTCGACCTATCGGGGTTCGGCGGCTCGGCACTGACCGCCGACATCGCCGTGCCCAAGGACGGCGTGAGGCCGGGGATACCCATAACCTACGTCCCGGCGCGCAACACCATCTTCCTGTCGGTCGCGCTCGGCTGGGCCGAGGCGGCGGGGGCGCGCGACCTGTTCATCGGGGTCAACGCGCTCGACTATTCGGGCTACCCCGACTGCCGCCCCGAATTCGTCGTGGCGTTCGAGGCGATGGCGAACCTCGCCACCAAGGCGGGCGTAGAGGGCGACCGCTTCACCGTCCGCACGCCGCTCGCCCACATGACCAAGGCCGACATCGTGCGAGAGGGCACGCGCCTCGGCGTCGATTTCGGCATGACGTGGAGCTGCTACGATCCGCAGGGCGACCTCCATTGCGGCCGGTGCGACTCGTGCCGCCTGCGGGCCAAGGGCTTCGACGAGGCGGGAATTGCCGACCCGACGCGTTATGCCGAGGGCTGACCGCGTTCTCCCCCTCCGGCGCTTCGCGCCACCTCCCCCTGAAGAGGGGGAGGAGCCGCCAGCTCTGCTCATTCCCCTCTTCAGGGAGAGGTGGCGGCGCAGCCGACGGAGGGGCTCGCCGCAATGACCTACGCCGTCAAGGAGCTCTACGTCACGCTGCAGGGCGAGGGTGCGCAGACGGGGCGGCGCGCGGTGTTCCTGCGTTTTGCCGGGTGCAATCTGTGGAGCGGGCGCGAGGTCGACCGCGCCGCGGCCGTGTGCAGCTTCTGCGACACCGATTTCGTCGGCGTCGATGGCCCGGGCGGGGGCAAGTTCGGTGCGGCGGGCGCGCTCGCCGAGGCTGTCGCCCGCGCGTGGGGGTCGGGGACCGAGCACCGCCTCGTCATCTGCACCGGCGGCGAGCCGCTCCTCCAGCTCGACGCGCCGCTGATCGATGCGTTGCACGCGCTGGGCTTCGCGGTCGGGGTCGAGACCAATGGCACGCAGGTCCCGCCGCCCGGCCTTGACTGGGTCTGCGTCAGCCCGAAGGCCGCGGCACCGCTGGTGCTGACGGCGGGCGACGAGTTGAAGCTCGTCTGGCCGCAGCCGCTTGCCCCACCCGAACGGTTCACGGGCCTCGCGTACACGCATTTCTTCCTGCAGCCGATGGACGGGCCCGACCGCGAAACGAACACGCAGGGCGCAATCGCGTACTGCCTCGCCCACCCGCAATGGCGGCTGTCGTTGCAGACGCACAAGTTGACCGGGCTGCCTTGAGCCTAGTGCAGCTGCGCCATCGCCTCCTTGAGCCGCAGCTTCTCGCGCTTCAGCTCGGTCAGCCGCACCGAGTCGGGCACCGGGCGCTGGCCTTCGCGCATCACCGAGGCTTCGAGCTGCGCATGACGGGCGGCGAGCGAGGCGAGGTGCGTGGTCGGCATGGTAGCGGTCCCTTCGCTGGTTGGCACTGGGATCAACGAACAAATCACAGTGCGGTTGAGCTGTCGCGCGTAATTTTTGGCGCATCGCGACGAAGCCGGGCTTTGCCGCGACGGATGCCCGCAAGCCGCTGACGACGCGCGGCGAAGCGTTGGTGGCGCACGCCGCGCCGTGCTAACGAAAGATTGAGCGACGGGGGGCGGGGGCGTGGACGAGGCCGAACTGCGCGCGCGACTCGAAGCGCTGACGCACGAGCACCGCGATCTCGACGCCGCGATCGAGGCGTTGCGGGGCCTGACCGGCCACGACCAGATCCAGCTGGCGCGCCTCAAGAAGCGCAAGCTCCGGCTGCGCGACGAGATCGCGCAGATCGGCGATTGGCTGATCCCCGATATTATCGCCTGAGCCGCGCTTCGCATGGCCGCCGCGATTGGCCGCCGCACGGGCGTCGCCTATAGCGGCGGGCATCAGCTTCAGGACCCTCCCGCCATGACCGACTCACTTTTCGCCAACCCCGCCGGGACGCGCGGCTTCGAATTCGTCGAATATGCCGCCCCCGATCCCGAACTGCTGCGCGACCTGTTCGCGCGCATGGGCTTTCCCGCCGTCGCGCGGCACCGCCGCAAGGACGTGACGCTGCACCGCCAGGGTGACATCAACTTCATCATCAACGCCGAGCCCGACAGCTTCGCGCAGGGCTTTGCGCGCGAGCACGGGCCGTGCGCCTGCGCGATGGCGTTCCGCGTCGACGACGTGGGCGCGGCGCTGGCCCACCTGCGGACCCAAGGGGCGGTCGAGGTGGCGTCGGACGCCGGGCCGATGGAACTCAACATCCCGGCGATCGAGGGGATCGGCGACAGTCGCATCTACCTCGTCGACCGGCACGGCGTGGCCGGATCGATCTACGATGTCGATTTCCGCTTCGAGGCGGACGCCCCGGCACGCATGGCGGCGGTCGACTCGGCGCTGACCTATATCGACCACCTGACGCACAATGTGCAGCGCGGGCGGATGGCGCACTGGGCCGACTTCTACGAGCGCCTCTTCGGCTTCCGCGAAATCCGTTACTTCGACATCGAGGGGAAGGTCACCGGCCTGACCTCGAAGGCGATGACCTCGCCGGACGGCAATATCCGCATCCCCTTGAACGAAAGCAGCGACGACAAGAGCCAGATCGAGGAGTTCCTGCGCGACTACAACGGCGAGGGCATCCAGCACATCGCGCTCGGCTCGACCGACATCTATGCAACCGTCGATGCGCTTGGCAGCCGCGGCATCAAGTTCCAGGACACGCCCGAGAGCTATTACGAGCTGCTCGACGCGCGCGTGCCGGGCCACGGCGAGCCGCTGGGCGAACTCAGGTCGCGCCGCGTCCTTGTCGACGGCGCGCCGACCGAGGGCCAGGGGCTGCTGCTGCAGATCTTCACCCAGAACGTCATCGGCCCGATCTTCTTCGAGATGATCCAGCGCAAGGGCAACGAAGGCTTTGGCGAGGGCAATTTCAAGGCGCTGTTCGAGTCTATCGAACTCGATCAGATCCGGCGCGGGGTCATCGCGGCCTAACTACGCCGCCGGCACCGTCTTGCCCGGGTTCATGATCCCGTTGGGGTCGAGCGCCGTCTTGATCGCGCGCATCACTGCGACCGCGTCGGCCCCATGCTCCTCGGCCATCGCGCCGAGCTTGTGGACGCCGATGCCGTGCTCGCCGGTGCAGGTGCCGCCCAGCGAAATGGCGCGGCGCGAGACGCTTTCGGCCAGCCGGTCGGCGCGCGCGCGTTCGTCCGCGTCGGTGGGGTCGAACAGCACGAGCATGTGGAAATTCCCGTCGCCGACATGCCCGACGATCGGCGCGGTCAGGCCAAGCGCCAGCGCCTCCGCCGCGCTGTCGGCGATGCATTCGGCGAGCCGCGAGATCGGCACGCAGGCGTCGGTGGTAAAGCTGTCCTTGCCGGGGCTGAGCGCGCGCGCCGCGTGATAGGCGTTGTGCCGCGCGCGCCACATCGCATTGCGGTCCTCGGTCGCGGTGGCGAAGGCAAAGGCGCTGCCGCCGAACACCGCCGTCAGGTCGCGCACCGCCTCGACCTGTTCCGCCACGCCGCTCTCGCTGCCGTGGAACTCGACGAACAAGGTGGGTGCGGCGTCGAAGCCCGTCAGCTTCGAGTAAGCGATGCACGCCTGCATCTGCAGCGCGTCGAGCAGCTCGATGCGCGCGACGGGCACCCCCGCCTGCATCACCGCGACGACGGCGTCGACCGCCGCGCCGAGCGTCGGGAATTGCAGGCTGGCCGCAGCGATGGCCTCGGGGATGCCGAACAGGCGCAGGCGCAGCTCGGTGACGATGCCGAGCGTCCCCTCGCTGCCGATATACAGGCGCGTCAGGTCGTAGCCCGCCGCCGACTTGCGCGCCCGCCCGCCGGTGCGAATGACGCGCCCCTGCGGCGTCACCACGGTCAGCCCCAGCGTCACCTCGCGCATCGTGCCGTAGCGCACCGCGTTGGTGCCGCTGGCGCGCGTCGCCGCCATGCCGCCGAGGCTGGCATTGGCGCCGGGGTCGAGCGGGAAGAACAGGCCTTGGTGGCGGATCGCGTGGTTGAGCGCTTCGCGGGTCACCCCCGCCTCGACGTGACAGTCGAGGTCGCCCGGCGATACGTCGAGGATGCGGTCGAGGCGCGACAGATCCACCGAAATGCCGCCGTGGAGCGCCTGCAGCTGGCCTTCGAGACTGGTCCCGGTGCCGAACGGAATGACGGGCACGCGTTCGCGCGCGCACAGCGCGACGATCTCGGCAACCTCGGCGGTGGTCTCGGGGAAGACGACGCCGTGCGGACGGCGCACGTCGCGCAGGCCCTCGCCGCCGCCGTGCGCGTCGCAGACCGCTGCGGCGGTCGTGAAGCGGTCGCCAAAACGCGCGGCGAGAGCGGCGAGGACGTCGGCGCTCACCCGGCGGCCAGATAGGCGCGGGGGTCGAGCTTCCTCAGCACGCTGTCGATACCGTCGCGGTTGAAGCCCTTGAAGCCGTCGTTGCGCTCGATGTTCTCGAGGTGGGTGACGATCGACCCTACGAGGCGCAGCCGCTCGGCCTCGTCGGGACCGATGTGCCCGCGCGCTAGCAGCACATCGACGCGCGCCGGATCGACCGCCGCCCAGTCGCCGTCGGTCAGTTCCTGATACAGATGCGGCCAGTCGGTGAACGGTGCCATCATCGTCAGGCCGTAGCCACCGAGCTGCGTGCGCAGCGTGCGCTGATCGTAGAGCGCCGCGACGTGGTTGAGCCCAGCCTCGAGAATCGACTCGCCGAGCAGCGCCGACAACAGCCCGGCGCGGCGGTGGCACGGCAGTTCGGGCAGCGGCTCGTGCGCGAAGTCGATGCTCAGCTCTTCGGGCGACAGGTCGACATCGGCGAAGATCGTCGAGCCGATCACCGGCTGTTCGAGCACCTGGCTGCCCCAGCCCGCCAACTCGCCCGCATAGAGCAGCTCGCGGACCTCGTAGCCGAGCGTTTCGAGGATGCGGACGGTGTGGCGGAAATGCGCGCGGCTGCCGTCGTAGGTGTGGTGGTCGATGTTCGCCCAGCCGATGCCCGCCGCGTCCTGGCGGCCCTTCTGCAGCCGCCCGGCAGGACAGCGCGACATCCAGAAGTCGCGCTCGGCCTTGAGCCACAGGTCGCAGGCGCGGTGCGGACCGAGGTCGGCGACGGCGGCATCGACGAGCGCCTCGGTGTGCGCGAGGCCCTGCGGCACGGTGTCGAACGCGCGGCGGCGGGCGCGGAACGCCTGGAGGTGGACGCGCGCGGCGCGGATTTCGGCGGCGTCGTGCGGCGGCACCGCGAAACCGGGGTGGCCGTTGCGCTCGACCGCGCCGACGACGACCGCGCCCAGGAAAGTCGGTGCCAGCCGCAGCGGTGCGTGCGCCGCCCCGTCGATGGGCGTGGCCGGCGCGTTGGCCGCGACGAAATCGTCGGCCGACTCGACGCGCAGCCACACCGCATCGCGCGCGCCGCGCACCAGCGGCGGAAACAGCCCCGACGGATTGCGCCACACCCCCGGCTCGGCCTCGGCCCAGCCGACGCTTTCGGCCTCGTGCAAACGGTCCACGTCGGCGATCACCAGATGGTCGACGATATCGCGCCGCCGCACGCCGCAGGTCTCGTGCATTCGCGTCGCGGATTCCCGCGCCGCCGGATTCGCCGCGAAGGCGGCGTCGAGCCAGCCCGCCAGCGCCGCTTCGGCTGCGGGTTGCACGGTCCACTCGCGATCCTGTCGTGGCACGCGCCTCTCCTCGTCGCGTCCTGCATAGCGATGCGTGGCTGGGCGCGCCCAATGCAATCGGGTTATGACGGTGGCCGACGGTCGGCGTTTCGAAGAGGGACAATGCGCGTGATGACGCCGGTGAACGCAACCACGGAGAGCGCGAAAATCCGCCCGATGCTGGCGATCGCGGATTGTGCATGACGAACCGGATGGAGACGCAACATGTCGCATGAACAGGCCATGATCCGCACCGGCGACGGCGCTTGTCCGGTTCAGGTGATGACGCCTGGCGACGGGGCTTGGCCCGCGATCATCCTTTACATGGATGCGGGCGGCATTCGCCCCGCCGTCACCGCGATGGCGCAGCGGCTGGCGGATGCGGGGTACGTCGTCCTGCTACCGGATCTTTTCTACCGCTACGGGGCCTACGGCCCATTCGTACCCCGCGAGGTGTTCGCAGGCGATTTCCGCGCGATTCTCGGCCCGCTGATGGCGTCAACGGGCCATGCCAGGGCCGCCGACGACACGGACGCATTCCTCGCGTATCTGGACACGCGCGGCGATGTTGCCGGTCACAAGGTCGGCGCGGTCGGGTTTTGCATGGGCGGCGGTCTGGCGATCGCATCGGCGGCGGCACACCCGGATCGCTTTGCGGCGGTCGCCAGCTTCCACGGCGGAAACCTCGCGACCGATGCGCCGACAAGCCCGCATCTCGCAGCACCGCAGCTGACCGCCGAAGTCTATATCGCAGCCGCCGAAAACGACGCGAGCTATCCGTCAGCGATGGCCGAGCGGTTCGAGGCAGCGTTGGCGCAGGCCGGGGTCGCCTACCAAGCCGAGACTTACCCGGCGGCGCATGGCTGGATGAAACCCGACTTCCCCGTGTATGACGAGGCACAGGCCGAACGTGGCTGGGCCGCGATGCTCGCGCTTTTCGACCGAAAGCTAGGCTCGGCAAGAGGTTCGCAGGTCGCTGCCTGAAAGTACGGCGCAGGCAAATCGGATATCGGTTCGGGCGTCGACGGTTTGGAGCCCTACGGTCAAGGCCGAGCGCCAACAAGCGAGTGGCGGCGCGGGCGCGCAGCCGCCATCCTTGCACGATGTCCCTCGCCGAGTCGCTCGCCGCCGCCCGCCTGTCGGGAACACTGGCCTCGTCGCCCGGCAGCCTGACGCTGGCCGAGGGCTATACGGTGGCGGCGGCGCTGTACCCGCTGCTCTGCACGCCCGCAGGGTGGAAGGTCGGGGCGACGAGTGCGGGGGCGCAAGCGTTCCTCAAGGTCGACGCGCCGATCCGGGGGCGGCTGCATGCCGAACGGATCTGGGGGCCGGGCGAGGTGGCGACGCCCGGCGACCGTCCGCTTGAGGTCGAGCCCGAGATCGTGCTGCGCGTCGGCCGCGACGGCGCGCCCGATGCGGCGTGGTTCGGCATCGAACTCAACCGCCCGAGCTTCGCCGAGCCGTTCGCGCAGGGTACCGGGGCGATCGTCGCCGACAATGCCGCGAGTGTCGGACTGCTGCTCGGCCCTGCGCTGCCGGTCGATGCGCTCGATGCGCCGGGCGCGCTGCTTGCCGCGATCTTCGCCGATGGGGTCGAGGTGGCGCGCGGCAGCGGCGACGCGGTGCTCGGCGATCCGCGCCGCAGCTTCGAGTGGCTGCGCGGCGAGGTTGAGCTGGTGCCCGGCGAACTGGTCGCCACCGGCGCGATGGGGCGGTCGGCGCTGGCGGTGCGCGGCACGGTGCTGCGCCTCGCCTGCGGGCGCTGGGGCGAGGCGCGCTTTGCGCTCATTTAAGGGCGAGGCGCGCGCGCTGAAATAAAGTTATGCCGGGTTGCGGGGAAGGATGTTGAGACCGGCGCATGCCCGCCCGACAGTCGCGGCCATGCTCAACGACCGCATCGAAGGCCGCTGGATCGACAGCTTCGCGTGCGCCCTGGCGCTGTGCGAACTGCCTCCCGGCAGCAGCGTCGCGATCCTGTCCGAAAGCCAGTCGCGCGCGGTCAACGTCCAGCTGACCGAACTCGCGGCGCTGCGGCTGGGCCTTGTCCCCTTCCACGTCGTCGTGCCGACACCGCGCCAGACCGCGCCCGTGGCGGTGCGCTCGACGGGCTCGTCGGAGGCGATCCAGGGCCTGCGCCCGGTCATCGAGGCATTGAAGACCGCCGACATGGTCGCCGACCTGACCGTCGAGGGCCTGATGCATTCCCCCGAGACGCCCGAGATCCTCGGCGCGGGCGGGCGCATCCTCTACATCTCGAACGAGCATCCCGAAGTGCTCGAACGCCTCGCCCCCGACGCCAGCCTGATCCCGCGTGTGCGGCGGGGCCGCGCGATGATGCAGGCGGCGACCACGATGCACGTCGCCAGCGCGGCGGGAACCGACTTGCAGATCGGGTTGGCGGGCGCGCGCATCGGCGGCAATCTCGGCGCAGTGCCCGACAAGTCGATGCTGGCGACATGGCCCGGCGGCATCTGCAGCTGCTTTCCGGCGCTCGGCAGCGTCGACGGCACGCTGGTGCTCGCGCCGGGCGACATCAACATCACCTTCAAGCGCTATCTCGAAACCGCCGTGACGCTCCGCATCGAGCGCGACTATGTCGTCGCGGTCGAGGGGGACGGCTTGGACGGCGACTTGATGCGGAGCTATTTCGCCGCGTGGGGCGACCGCGAGGCGTACGGCACGAGCCATGTCGGCTGGGGCATGAACCCGCACGCGCGCTGGGACAGTCTCGCGATGTACGACAAGGGGGAGATCAACGGCACCGAGTTGCGCGCGTTTGCGGGCAATTTCCTGTTTTCGACCGGGGCCAATCCGTTCGCCGGGCGGCACACGCTCGGGCATTTCGACCTGCCGGTGCGGAACTGCACGATTACCCTCGATGGCGAGGCGGTGGTGGTGGCGGGCATCCTCGCCGACGTGCTGCGGTGAGGATAGCGGGCGATCCCGGGATCGCCGTCACCGTCGCGGGGGCCGGGCCGCTCGTCGTCTTCCTGCACGGCATCGGCGGCAATGCGACGAACTGGTCCGCTCAGGTCGCGTATTTCGCGCGCGGTTACACGGCGGTGGCGTGGGACGCGCGCGGCTATGGCGGCAGCGACGGGATCGTCGCCGATTTCCACGATTTCGCCGACGATCTGGCGCGGCTCATCCGCCATTTCGGCGGTCCTGCGCACCTCGTCGGCCTGTCGATGGGCGGGCGGATCGCGCTCGACACCTGGGCGCGGACGCCCGCGCTCGTCGCCAGCCTGACGCTCGCCGATACCAGCGCCGGGTCGGCCGAGGCGGCGTCGCCCGAGCGTATCGGGGCGTTCCTCGCGCTGCGCCGCAAGCCCCTTGTCGAGGACGGCAAGACCCCCGCCGACATCGCCCCCGACATCGTCGCGGCGATCGCCGGGCCGAATATCACGCCTGCCCAGCATGCCCGCCTGATCGCCAGCCACGCCGCCTTGCGCGCCGACGCCTATCTCGCGACGATGGCGGTCGTGACGCGCTTCACCGACTTTCCCGACTTCGCGCGCGTCGAGGTGCCGGTGCAGGTCATCGTCGGGTCGGAGGACAGGGTCGCGACGCCCGCCTATGCCGCCGCGATGGCGGCGCGCTTCCCGAATGCGCGGCTGCACGTCATTCCCGGCGCGGGGCATGTCTCGAACATCGAAGCGCCCAACGCCTTCAATGCGGCGCTCGCCGCGTTCCTCGCCGAAATTGCGTGAGCCGCGAGGTCCGCCTCGTCCGCTATCCGCGAGGGGCGGTAACCGCCGGGGACTTCGCGGTCGTCGATACGGCTGTCCCGGTGCCCGGCGACGGCGAGGTCCGCATCGAGGTCGCGTACCTGTCGATGGACCCCGTGGTGCGGACGCGAATGACCGCGACGCCTTCGATGGGGCCGCCGCTGAGGCTCGGCGCGGCGATGCCCGGGCGCGGCGTCGGGCGTGTGGTCGCCTCGCGCTGCGCGGCGTTGCCCGTAGGCACTGCGGTCTACGGCGAGCTCGGCTGGCGCGAGACTGCGGTGCTGCCCGCCGCCAGCCTCGATCCCCTGCCCCCCGGCGACGCGCCGCTCCATCATCATGTGAATGCGCTCGGCCCGACCGGCCTTGCGGCATGGTTCGTCGTCGAACGCGTCGCGCCGCGTTCGGGCGAGACCGTCTTCATCGCACCCGCCGCCGGGGCGGTCGGCAGCCTCGCAGCACAACTCGCCCTGGGGCGCGGCGCGCGCGTGTTCGGCACCGGCGTCGGCGCGGTCCAGCACGATTATCTGCGCGGCTTGGGCGTCGAACCCGTGGATCCCGCCGATGACATGCCGCCCGGCATCGACGCCTTCGTCGATGGCGTCGGCGGGGCGCTGCACGACCGCGTCGTCGCTCGCCTCAACCCGCGCGCCCGCGTCGTGCTGCTCGGCTTCCTCAGCGACTACGACCGCGACGGCCCGCCGCGCTATGGCAGCATGGGGCCGGTCCTGCTGCAGCGCGCGCGCGTCGAGGGGTTCCTGCTCGCCGACCATATGGCGCACGCCGACGAGGCCCGCGCCGCGCTGGCGGCGGCGATCGCGGCCGGTCTGTTGGTCCCCGGCGAGACGATCTGGCAGGGCCTCGACAGCGCCCCGCACGCCTTCACGGCGCTGTTCGGCGCGGCGGGGCCGGGCAAGCAACTGGTCAAGGTGAAGGACGACGCATGAGCTGGAACACGGGGCCGACACTGCCCGAGACGATGCGCGCGGTGCTGCTGACGGGCTATGGCGGCCCCGAGATGCTGCATGTCGGCGAGGCCCCCGTACCGCGCCATGCCGCGCATAACGAGGTGCTCGTCAAGGTCGAGGCAGCGGGCCTCAACCCGTTCGAGGTCAAGCTGCGGAGCGGGATGCTTGCGCCGATGTTCCCGCTCGAGTTTCCCAAGATTCT
>CAXTSL010000030.1:0-908 GCA_964246975.1 uncultured Sphingomonadaceae bacterium | reverse complement strand
CATCGACGTACGCGCCGCGAGCCTCAATCCCCTCGACGCGAAGCTGCGCGCGGGCAAGGTGAAGCTGGTCCTGCCCCTCAAGCCTCCGGTCGCGCTCGGCTGCGATGTCGCGGGCACGATCGTCGCCAAGGGCTTCGACGTGTCGGAGTTCGAGATCGGCGACCGCGTCTGGGGCCTCCTCGACTCGATGAAACCGGGCACCTACGCCGAGTACGTCGCGGCGCCGTCGTACCTGATCCGCCGCATGCCCGCGAACCTGTCGTTCGAGCAGGCCGCCGCCGTGCCGACCGCGGCGTGCACCGCGTGGTACGGACTCAAGACATTGGGCGGCATTGCACCAGGACAGCGCGTGCTGGTGCAGGCGGGGGCGGGCGGCGTCGGCAGCTATGCCATCCAGATCGCGAAGCATTTCGGTGCGTGGGTGGCGACGACCGCGAGCGCCGCCAACGCGGACTTCGTGCGCGCGCTCGGCGCGGATGCGGTCATCGACTATGTTGCCGAGGATTTCTGCGAGCGGCTGTCGGACATCGACATCGTGCTCGACGTGCTCGGCGGCGACGTCGGGCAGCGCTGCTACCGCGTCCTCAAGCCCGGCGGAACGATGCTCGTCGTGCTGCGCGGCGACGCGATCGAGTTGGCGAACCGCGCCGCCAACATGGCGAAACACGGCGTCACGACGAAGATCGTCGCGTTCAGCGCACAGCCCGAAATTCTCGACGCGCTGCGTCCGCTGTTCGAGAGCGGTGCGCTGACGGTGCCGCTCGAGACGGTCTATGCGCTCGACGAGGTGGTGGCGGCACACGCCCGCCTCGATGCCGGCCATGCGCGCGGCAAGTCGGTGCTCAGGGTCGGTTAGAGCGCCGTGCTGTTAATCTGACCCATATCCTGCTGCGTTGAAGTAGTTCTGG
>CAXTSL010000029.1:14797-30302 GCA_964246975.1 uncultured Sphingomonadaceae bacterium | reverse complement strand
TGTTATCAATAACCAGTTTAAGCACACCGGGATAACTGCCATTGTATTCAGGCACAATTATAAGGAATCTGGATGCTGGTATCAAAATATCGTTTTGTAATTTCTCAAAAGCTGCATCCTGCACCAGGCTCACATCTTCCAGCGAAAGCAGATTTACCTCAACATTTTTAGCCTTAAGCAACCGCAGGTATTCCTTTGCAACTTTTAATGTATTGCTTCCGGCCCGGTTAGTACCAGATATAATTGTGTACATATCTATTTTGTATATTTTTTTAACAGGTAATACAAAATTACTCCTGTATTGTTGCCATCTGTTGAAAAGCTAAACCGCAAATATGGAATGACTGAAAATTGGCTGCTTGCAATTGGAAGATAGACAATTCAGTTATAATTATAAAGACAACGAATAATATGGCAAGAATAATTGGTATAGCCAATCAAAAAGGTGGAGTTGGAAAAACCACCACGGCCATTAACCTGGCAGCCAGCCTGGCAGTTCTTGAATATAAGACGCTGCTGATTGACGCAGATCCGCAGGCAAACAGCACTACCGGTGTGGGGTTTGATCTGCACAATGTAACCCAAAGCCTGTATGATTGCATGGTGAATGAAATATCAGCAAAAGATGTGCTGCTCAAAACCAGCATTCCATATCTCGATCTCATACCATCGCATATTGATTTGGTGGGTGCCGAAATTGAAATGATCAATTACCCTAACCGTGAGGGTGTATTAAAAAAAATTATCGAGCCGCTGGTACCGGATTATGATTTTATTATTATTGACTGTTCACCATCACTTGGTCTTATAACAGTGAATGCACTTGTTGCTTCAGATAGTGTTGCCATACCCGTTCAAACAGAATTTTTTGCACTGGAAGGGCTTGGTAAATTATTAAATACTATAAAAATTGTTCAGAACCGGTTGAACCCGGCCTTGCAGATAGAAGGCATATTAATGACAATGTATGATGGGAGGCTCCGCCTTTGTAACCAGGTAGTGGCTGAAGTGAGAAGGCATTTTGAGGAGCTGGTTTTTGGCAGTATGATACACAGAAATACCAAACTTAGTGAAGCACCAAGTTTTGGCAAACCGGTAATTTTGTATGATGCTGAAAGTAAAGGGGCCGTTAACTATCTAAATCTTGCCAAAGAGATTTTACAGAAGAACAATATGACTAAGATTAAGCAGGCGGATAAAGTAATTAGCTAATGTGCTAATTCTTCCGTTTCCATTTAGCTTACATTTTAGATTTAGGTTTAGTGGGGTAATCATTTATAAATTTAATTATAGTACACAATAATTATTTTAATTAGCTAATAAGCACATTAGCTAATTAGAACATTAACATTATGAGCGCAACTAACAAAAAAGACGCACTGGGCAAGGGAATCAGAAGCCTGCTGCAAAATATTGATGCTGACCTGAAGAGCAATTCCGGCTCTCTTAAAACAGAAGTGGTGGAAAAAACTACCGCCAGCAACCGTGTACCACTTGATCAGATTGAAGTAAACCCAAAACAGCCAAGAAGAGATTTTGACGAAACAGCGTTGAGTGAGCTGGCAGCCTCTATAAAAATACATGATGTAATTCAGCCGCTTACCGTAAGCAAATTACCCAGTGGTAAGTACAGGCTGATAGCAGGAGAAAGAAGGTTTAGGGCAAGCAAAATTGCCGGGATAAAAGATGTGCCTGTGTATGTTCGCCAGGCCAATGACACGGAATTGCTGGAGCTTGCTCTGCTGGAAAATCTGCAAAGAGAAAACTTAAACGCAATAGAAATTGGCCTGAGCTATAAGCGCCTGATGGATGAACTGGATTACACCCAGGAGCAGGTGGCTGAAAGAATGGGTAAAGAAAGAAGTACTGTAACCAACTATATCCGCCTGTTAAAGTTGCCGCCAGATATACAGGTGGCAGTCCGCACAGGTGTAATTTCAATGGGGCATGCAAGAGCTTTGATCAATGTGGATGTGGTGGATAAACAGCTTTATATTTTTGGAGAAATTAAAAGTAAAAACTTGTCGGTAAGGCAAACTGAAGATCTCGTAAGAAAGATGTACACAGGAAATATGCCTGTTAAAAATTCGGTAAAAGCCCAGCTGCCGCCCGATGAAGGTCATCAGCAGCGCGCCAGCGATACCGATGAGCATCGTCACGAAGATCCCGCCCGGATCCTTGCCCGGCATGATCAGCTTCGCCAACGCCCCCGCGACCAAACCGATGATCGCCGCCCAAAGCCAGCCCAGCATGTCAATTCCCCTGTTCAAGTCGTCCGGCCTCAACCCGCCGTCGGCACGCACGTTCCAGTCGCTTGCGCCAAAGTCTAGGCACGTTACGGGGATGAGTCGAGTTTTCTATCGAACGACCGGCGGGTCGCCGGCGCGTGGCGACGCCGCGACGATGCCCGTCGCGCGGATGACCCGGCGATAGGCAATCGTCTCGGCGCGGAGGAAGCGACCGAACTGCGCCGCCGAGCCCGGCCGTGCCGTCGCGCCCAGCGCGCGCAGACGCTCGCGCGTCGCCGGGTCGGCGAGGCCGGCATTGACCGCCGCGTTCAGCGTCGCAACGACGCTGTTGGGCGTGTGGCGGGGTGCCCCAAGCCCGAACCACGAGCCTGCGGCATAGCCGGGCACCACTTCGTGCAGGGCAGGTACATCGGGCAGCAGCGGCGCACGCGTCGTCCCCGTCGTCGCCAGCGCGACGAGACGCCCGGCGCGCAGGTGCGGCAGCGACGATGGCAGCGGGTCGAACATCGCGTCGGCGTCGCCGCGCAGCAGCGCCTCGAGCGCGGGGGCGGAACCGGCATGAGCGGCGAGGGCCATCGGCGCCCCGGTCATCGCGCGGAACTGCTCGATCGCGATATGCTGCGGCGTGCCGACGCCGGCATAGGCGATCCGCAGCCCGCCCGGACGCGCCCGGGCGTAGGCCAGCAGCGCGGGGATGGACCGCACGGGCACCGCCGGATTGACCTCGACGACCAGCGGCACGCTGGCGATCAGCGCCACGGGCACGATGTCGCGCGCGAAGTCCCGGCCGGTTCCGAGCAGGATATCGTCGATGACATTGACGGGGCCGCACAGCAGCAGCGTGTGGCCGTCGGGAGCCGCCCGCGCCACGTCGATCGCCGCGCGGCTGCCGCCCGCCCCGATGACGTTGTCGACATCCACCGTTGCGCCCAGATGGCCTGCCAGCGGCGGCGCGATGGTGCGCGCCACGATGTCGAGGGGTCCGCCAGCCGGAAAGCCGACGACGATACGGATGGCGCGCGACGCGAACGCCACCGCGCGCACCGACGCCGGCAGCGCAAGCGCTGCGGCGGCACAGGCTGCATGACGCAGAAAGCCGCGACGGTCGCCGTCCATCTCCATCTCCCGGCGCGCATTGGCCGATGCGCCAGACCCGAAGTCGAATGACCATAGCAACTCGCGAGGTTCGGGGGGAGCGGCAAGCGCGCGTCGGCAGCACGCCAGTTGCCCGCCCGCCCCCCAGCCGCTAGACCGCGCCCTCCATGCGCTATATCAGCACGCGCGGTTCCGCGCCGCCCCTCGATTTCGAAGCCGTTACCCTCGCGGGCCTGGCGTCCGACGGCGGGCTGTACGTGCCCGAGCAGATTCCGGCGATGAGCGCCGCCGACATCGCCGCGCTGGCGGGGCTGTCCTACGTCGAGACGGCGGTCCGCGTCTGCCTGCCTTTCGTCGGCGCGGCGCTGGGCGAGGCCGACCTGCGCGCCGTGCTGACCGAGGCCTATGCCGGGTTCGACCATGCCGCTGTCACGCCGCTCGTCCAGCTCGACGAACGCCACTGGCTGCTCGAACTCTTCCACGGCCCGACGATGGCTTTCAAGGACATTGCGCTGCAGGTCATCGGGCAGCTTTTCGAGCGGTTCCTTCAGGGGCGCGGCGAGCATCTGACCATCGTCGGGGCGACGAGCGGCGACACCGGCTCGGCGGCGATCCACGCGCTGGCGGGACGCGCGCATCTCGACGTTTTCATGCTGCATCCCGAGGGGCGCGTCTCGGACGTCCAGCGGCGGCAGATGACCACCGTCATGGCCCCCAACGTCCACAATATCGCGGTGGAGGGCAATTTCGACGACTGCCAGCGCCTCGTGAAGGCGATGTTCAACGACGCAGCCTTCGCGTCCCGCTTCCGGCTGTCGGCGGTCAATTCGATCAACTGGGCGCGCCTGTTGTTCCAGATCGTCTATTATTTCCATGCCGCCGTCCGCCTCGGCGCGCCCGGGCGCGCGGTCAGCTTCGCGGTGCCGACGGGCAATTTCGGCGATGTCTTCGCCGGCTATGTCGCGGCGCGGATGGGCCTGCCGATCCGCCGCCTGATCGTCGCGACCAATGTCAATGACATCCTCGCGCGCGCCCTCGACCACGGCGATTATTCGGTCGGTACCGTCGAGGCGACGGCGACGCCGTCGATGGACATCCAGGTCAGCTCGAACTTCGAGCGGTTGCTGTTCGACCTCCACGGACGCGACGGCGTCGCCCTCGCCCACGCCATGCAGGGCTTTGAGGCGACGCGGCGGTTGCAACTGACCACGGCGCAACAGGCCGAGGCGGCGACGCTGTTCACACCCGCGCGCATCGACGCCGACGGCATGGCGATGGCTCTGCGCTGGGCGCACGTCGCTTGCGGTCAGGTCATCGACCCGCACACGGCGATCGGGCTCGCAGCGGCGCGCGGCACGCAAGGCGACGAGCCGGTCGTGACGCTCGCCACCGCACATCCGGGAAAGTTCCGCGATGCCGTCGAGCGCGCCACCGGTGTCCGCCCGCCGCTCCCCGCCCGCGCGCAGGGCCTGTTCGACCGCGAGGAACGCTACGACGTCCTGCCCGCCGACCTCGGCGCGATCGAGGCGTTCATCGCCGAACGGGCAACAGCACGATGAGCAAAGTCACCACCCTCCCCAACGGCTTGCGCGTCGTCAGCAAAGCGATGCCGCACGTCGAAACCGTCGCCGTCGCGCTCCACGTCGACGCCGGCGCGCGCCACGAGGGCGCGCACGTCAACGGCGTCGCGCACCTGTTCGAGCATATGGTGTTCAAGGGCACCGCGACGCGCTCGGCGCGCGTCATCGCCGAAGTCGTCGAGGATGTCGGCGGGTCGCTCAACGCCTACACGGCGCGCGACATAACGGTGTTTCACGCGCGGCTGCTCAAGGCCGATCTGGCGCTCGGTGTCGAAGTCATCGCCGATCTGGTCACCAACCCGGTGTTCGATGCCGACGAAACCGAGCGCGAGAAGCAGGTTGTCCTTCAGGAACTCGGCGAGGCGCGCGACACGCCGGACGACATCGTCTTCGACCATCTCCAGGAGGCGGCCTTTCCGGAACAGGCGCTCGGTCGCTCGATCCTCGGCTCCGACGCCAGCATCGCCAGCCTCGACGGTGCGGCGTTGCGCGAGTGGCTGGTGACGCAATATCGCGCCGGGTCGTGCGTCCTCGTCGCGGCGGGAGCGTTGGAGCATGACGTACTGGTCGACTTGGCCGAACGCTGGCTGGGCGGACTCTCGTCGGGCACCCGCCCCGCGACGATCCACGCAGCCTTCGGCGGCGGGGCCCACCACGACAAGCGGAAGTTCGAGCAAGCGCATTTGACCCTCGGTCTCGCCGCGCCCGCGCACCACGACCCCGCGCACGATGCCGCGCTGCTGTTCGCGGGCGCGGCGGGCGGGGGCGCGTCGTCGCGGCTGTTCCAGGAACTCCGCGAGGAACGCGGCCTGGCCTACAGCGTCTATGCGAGCACGACGCCCTATGCCGACACCGGGCTGTTCTCGGTCTATCTGGCGACGGCGCGCAAGGATGCCGCAAAGGCGCTGGCGCTGACCGAGACGGTGCTCGCGGCGACCGCGACCGGTCTCGAGCCAGCCGAACTCGAGCGCGCCCGCGCGCAGGTCCGCGCCGGGCTGCTGATGGCGCTCGAGGCTCCCGGCGGCTGGTCGGAATTTCTGGCGCGCTCGCTGCTCGTCCATGGCCGCGTCGTGCCGCCCGCCGAGGTCGTGGCACGTTTCGACGCGGTGACGCTCGACGAGGTCCGTGCGGCGGGCGCAGCGATGCTGCGCGGCCCCCGCGCGCGCGCCGATGTCGGGGCACCGCTGCTCAAGGCGGCGTGATGGACCTCGAGGTCCTCGCCGCCGAGCCGTGGCCCGGCTACGCCCTCCTCGACTCAGGCGCGGGTCGCAAGCTCGAACGCTACGGCCCCTACCGCTTCATTCGCCCCGAACCGCAGGCCTTGTGGTCGCCCGCCGCGCCCGACTGGCATGCCGACGGCGAGTTCGTCGGCGGCTCGGAGGAGGACGGCGGCGGGCGCTGGACGCTCGATCCGAAGGTGCCGCCGTCGTGGCCGCTCAGCCGGGGCGCACTGAAGTTCTACGCCGCCAACACCAATTTCCGCCACCTCGCCTTCTTCCCCGACATGGCGGTGCACTGGGACTGGATGGCAGACCGGCTCGGGCCGGGGACGAACGTCCTCAACGTCTTCGGCTATACCGGCGTCGGCAGCCTCGCCTGCGCACACACTGGGGCGAGCGTCACCCATGTCGATGCGTCGAAAAAGGCGATCGCCAGCGCGCAGGCCAATGCTGCGCTGAGCGGGCTGGGCGATGCGCCGATCCGCTGGCTCACCGACGATGCGATGAAGTTCATGGCGCGCGAAGTGCGGCGCGGCAAGCGCTACGACGGCATCGTCCTCGACCCGCCCAAATACGGGCGCGGCCCCGACGGCGAGGTGTGGGAACTATATCGCGACCTGCCCGGCCTCGTCCGCGCCGCACGCGCGCTGATGGACGCTGAGAGCCGTTTCCTCGTGCTGACGGTGTACGCAATTCGGCTGTCGGCGGTAGCGATTCGCGAGCTGGTGACGGAGGCGTTCGCCGATCTCGGCGGTACGGTGACGGCAGGCGAAATGACGATCCGCGAGGAGCGCCGGGGACGACTGCTGCCGACGGCAATCTTCGTGCGGTGGGAGGGCGGCGTCACCCCGCCCGGCACGCCTTGATGCTGCGCGGCGCGGGTCTCGGCCCGACAGGTTCGAACACCGCGAGATAGCCGCCGGCATCGCCGAGATCGAGGTCGCCGATGCGGCGGAAGCCGACGGCAGCGAGTTCGCACGCGAGCAGCGCGCGCGGGGTGCCATGGCGCGGTGTCGGGCGGTCGATGTCGACGATCGCCACCTTGCCGCCGGGCCGCAGCGCGGCGCGCAGGTTCCACAGCAATGCGAACGGCTGCTGAACCTCGTGATACATATGGACGAGCAGCGCGGCGTCGATCGACGCGGGTCGCAGGCGCGGATCGTCGGGGCGGCCGAGCACCACCTCGACGTTGGTCAGCCCCGCCTTGCGGACGCGGGCGCGCAGCCTGGCGGTGTAAGCCGGCACGATGTCCTCGGCGACCACCCGGCCCGTCGGCATCAGGCGCGGCGCGAGACGGACGGTGTAATAGCCGCTGCCCGCGCCGATGTCGGCGATCGTCATGCCGGGACGCGCGCCGAGGAAAACCATCACCTGCTCGGCCTCGCGGGCGTTGTCGCGGCTCGTCTCGTCGGACCATTCGTCGGCGACGATGCGCGCCACCGGACGATCGGGACGCGGGAAGCCCGTCGGCGACGCACCGAGGAGCGCGAGCAGCGGGAGGGCGAGGAGGCGACGCATGGCACCGTCTTATCGCGGCAAGCGGCCGGGCGCGACCCCCGTCCGCCAACATCGCAATCGTTCTTGCTTTGTACCAGGTTCGCGTCCATTCTCCCGCGATGCTCAACCCCGAGCTTTGCCCCGGTCGCGGCGCCCCCGCCAATGCCCGCAGCGCGCGCTTCGACGACCCGGCGCGTGAGGCCGACGGCGACTGGCTCGACGCGCGCGATACCATCGACGACGACGCACCACCGTTGCGGACCCAAGTCAGCCTCGAGCAGCCGCGCACGATCATCAGCCGCAACACGTCGCCGGACATCGGTTTCGACCGCTCGATCAATGCCTATCGCGGCTGCGAGCATGGCTGCATCTATTGTTTCGCGCGGCCGACGCACGCCTATCTCGGCCTGTCGCCGGGGCTCGACTTCGAGTCGCGCCTGACCGCCAAGCCGACCGCGCCCGCGTTGCTCCGTGCCGAACTGTCGAAGCGCGGCTATGCCTGCCGCCCGATCGCGATGGGGACCAACACCGACCCCTACCAGCCGATCGAGGCGACGCACCGCATCACCCGCGCCTGCCTCGAAGTGCTCGCCGCGTTCCGCCATCCGGTGACGATCACCACCAAGTCCGACCGCGTCGTCCGCGACATCGACATTCTCGCGCCGATGGCGGCGCAGGGCCTCGCGGCAGTCGCGATTTCAGTGACCAGCCTCGACCGCGCCACCGCGCGCACCCTCGAACCGCGCGCGCCGACGCCCGCGCGGCGCATCGCGGCGATCCGCGCGCTGCACGATGCGGGCATCCCCGTTTTCGTCTCGGTGTCGCCCGTCGTTCCCGCCGTCACCGATCACGAGATCGAGGCGATCCTCGCGGCCGCTGCAGGGGCTGGCGCGCGCGGCGCCTTCTCGCTGCCCGTCCGCCTGCCGCACGAGGTCGCGCCGCTGTTCCGCAGCTGGCTTGACGCACACCATCCCGACCGGGCCGCCAAGGTCATGGCGCTGATCCAGGGCATGCGCGGCGGGCGCGACAACGACCCCGATTTCGGCACGCGAATGCGGGGGCAAGGGCCGTATGCCGAGATGCTGCGAACGCGCTTCCGGCTGGCGTGCGCGAAGCTCGGGCTGAACAACGCAAGGTTCGACCTCCGCACCGACCTGTTCCGCGTTCCGGGCGCACAGGCGGACCTGTTCGCCTGACCCCAACCAAGGCATCGAACCATCGTAGCCAGCGGGCGTTCTCACAGGCGATGACCACCGCCGCCCTGCCCCGCAACCGCATCGCCGCGCTCGCCGCGACGTTCGCCGTCGAGGCCGCCTTGATCGCCGCGCTGGTATTCGGGCTCGCGGGCAAGCTGCCGCAACGTGTCGCCGAGAGCATCCGGATGTTCGAGGTCGCGCCGCCCGAGCCCCCGCCGCCCCCCAAGATCGTCCCCCGCCACGTCAAGAGCGCCAAGCCGTCGGGCAAGGCCGCACCGCCCGCGCTGAAGGCCAAGGCGGCGATGATCGTCGCGCCGCCGCCGCTGATCGTTCCCGACATCCCGCCGCCCGTCGTCGCCGCGCTGACCGCTGGCACCGGGAGCGCTGCGGCGCAGGGTGCCGCCCCGCGCCCGGGTCCCGGCACCGGCGCGGGCGGCGAAGGCGACGGTACCGGCAGCGGCGGGTCGGGGGACGGCGAGGGCGACGGCGGCATCCCGTCGCGCTGGGTCAGCGGGCTGATCCGCGACTCGGACTATCCGCGCGCCGCCTACGACGCGAAGATCGGCGGCACGGTCTATCTGCGCTTCACCGTCGGCACCAATGGCCGCATCACCGATTGCGCGGTGACGAAGTCGAGCGGCAACGCCGACCTCGACGAGGTGACCTGCCGCCTGCTCATGGCGCGGTCGCGCTACAAACCCGCGCGCGACCCGTGGGGGCGGAAGGTTCCCGACGTCTGGACCGGCGAACACGTCTGGTCGATCACGCCGCTGCCCGACCGGCCCGAGCGCGACGCTTCCGGCGCGCCCTGACGGCGCGCCGGACGGGCGGTCAGGCGACGACTGCGCCGCGGCGGCGCAACGCCCCGCCGACGAGGCCGAAGCCCGCGATCATCAGCGTCCAGCTGGCCGGCTCGGGAACGGCGGCGGCGAACTGCTGCTGCTGGAAGTCTGCAAGGTCGGCATCGGTGAAACCGACGACGAAGAACTGGTTCGGGTTGGCGAGCCCGCCGACGGTCGGCAGGAAATCATTGTCGTTGACGACGAACAGCGTGTGGGTGTTGACGCCGCCGACGAGGACATCCTGGCCGAACGCCAGACCCTCGATCTTCGCGGGGATCGTCGCCTTGGTGAAGCCATTGGCGAGCAGCAACGTGACCAGATCGACGAAAGGCGTCGGCGTCTTGACGATCGCCGCCGCCGCCGCCGCCGCGCCGTTCAGCCCCTTGATGTCGGTCGCGCTGGTGGTGTTGATCTTGAAGAACTGCTTGACCGCCGCCTGCGTGCCGTCGCCCAGCCCCTTGCCGTCGCGCTCGTCGAGCAGGAATTCATGGTCGTTGATCGCGACGATCTCGCTGACGCCGGACCCCGAGGTCAGCATATAGCCGTATTCCTTGGTATCGCCCGTCGCGATGTCGATCGTCACAAGACGGATCATGTTCTTGGTCGCGTTGACCGCCGCATCCTGGATCAGCGGCGCCTGCATGACGCCGACGAGCGTCTTGCCGTCGGGAGTGATCGCCAGGCCCTCCATGCCCTTGTTCGCGACGCGACCGCTGGCGTTGAACGGCTTCATTTCGTTGTCGCCCTTCGCCGACAACACCGCGACATCGAGGTTGGCCGGCAGCGCGAAGGTGCGCACGAGCTGGCCGGTGGCGCGATTGAACTGGCGCACATAGGGGCCGTATTCGTCGGAGACGAAGACCGTCAGGCCGTCGTTCGAGACGCGCACGCCCTCGGGATCGAAGCGCGCGTTGGCCGGGTTGGTCGAAGCGCCCGCGCCGAAATTATCCGATCGGCCGCTGAAGTAGAAATGCGTCGCGTCGTTCTGTACCGGCGCGCCCGGCGAAAGACCCAGCGCGGTACCGCTGCCGTAGGTCAGCGCGGTCGGGCTCGACAGCAAAGTCGTGTTGGTGAGCGTCGGCGTCAGTGCGAACGGCAGCGCGCCGCCGGGCGTCGCGGTCAGCGCCAGCGTCAGCGTGTGAAAGCGGCTGATGTACGATGTCGTGTCGTCGACGTTGCTGTTGTAGGGATTGGCGTTCGGCCCGCGATCGGGGACCGCGAGGAAGGTGTTGCCCCCGGCATAGGTGAGGCCCGAACCGAGGCCGCCCAGCACGTTGGCGGCAATGCCGCTCTCCAGATTGCCCGCCAGCCCCGACAGGTCGCTGGTGCCGCCGAGCACGCCCTTGGCGAGCAGCGTCACGGCGGCATTGGCCGGCGCGGCGCAGAGCGCGGCGAGCGACAAAGTCAGGAGCAGTGTGCGGCGCATGTCAGGTTCCCCGTTTTGACCCGTTAACGATTTTCGCCGTCTAGGCGGTGTGTGTGACAGTCGCGTGTCGAACCGGCAGTGATCGCGCGACCATTCGGGGTCACGCGGTGGGCAGGACGTAATCCTTGTACCGCGCCCGCAGTTCGGTCTTGAGCAGCTTGCCCGTCGCGGTGTGCGGCAGGTCATCGACGACCAGCACCTCGTCGGGGGTCCACCATTTGGCGATCCTCGGCGCGAGATATTCCAGCACCCCCGCCTTGGTCACCGTCGCGTCGGGCTTGGCGCGCACCAGCAGCAGCGGGCGCTCATCCCATTTGGGGTGGGCGATGCCGATCACCGCCGCTTCCGCCACGCCGGGCGCCCCGACGGCAGCGTTTTCGAGATCGATCGAGCTGATCCATTCGCCGCCCGACTTGATGACGTCCTTCGAACGGTCGACGATCTGCATGTAGCCGAACGCGTCGATGGTCGCGACGTCGCCGGTGTCGAACCAGCCGCCGTCGTCGAGGATGTTGCCGCCGTCGCCCCGGAAATAGCGCCCGACGATCCACGGGCCTTTCACCAGCAGCCGCCCGAAGGTCTTGCCGTCGCGCGCGAGTTCCGCACCGTCCTTGCCGACGATCTTCATCTCGACGCCGAACACCGCCCTGCCCTGCTTGACCTGCGCATCGAGGCGAGCATCCTCGGGCAAGTCGATGAGATTGCTGCACAAGGTGCCAACGGTGCCGATCGGCGACATCTCGGTCATGCCCCACAAATGGCTGACCGTCACGCCATGATCGCGCTGGAACGTCTCGACCATGACGCGCGGCACCGCCGACCCGCCGATGGCGACGCGCGCGAGGTCGCCGAGCCCCTCGCCGGTGCGCTCGAGGTGCTGAAGCACCGACAGCCACACCGTCGGTACCGCGAGCGCCAGCGTCACGCCCTCGTCGACGATGAGCTTATGGAGCGTCGGCGCGTCGAAATGCGGCCCGTTGAACACCAGCTTCGCCCCGACTGCGGCGGCGACATAGGGGATCGCCCAGGCGTTGGCGTGGAACATCGGGGCGATCGGCAGCACGGCGGTGCGCTGCGACACGCCGAAAACGTCGTTCATGCACGCCGCCATGGCGTGGAGGACGTTCGAGCGATGGCTGTACAGCACGCCCTTGGGATGACCCGTCGTGCCGCTGGTAAAGCAGAGTCCGGCGGGCGCATTCTCGTCGAGGACGACCCAGTCGAAATTGCCGTTCTGCGCCGCCAGCAGATCCTCGTAGGCGATCAGCGGCAGTGACGACTCGGGCAAATGCGCGGCGTCGGTGAGAACGACGTAGTGTTCGATATGGTCGAGGCGCGGCGCGATGTCCTCGACAAGCTTGAGAAAGGTCAGATCGAAGAACAGCACGCGCCCGGCGGCGTGGTTGGCGATATAGACGATCTGGTCGGCGAACAGCCGCGGGTTGATGGTGTGCGCGACGCCGCCCATCCCCGAGATGCCGTACCAGCATTCGACATGGCGGTGGGTGTTCCACGCCAGCGTCGCGACGCGGTCGCCGGGGACGATGCCGAGCCCGGCGAGTGCCTGCGCGACGCGCCGCGCGCGGTCGCGGACGACCGCCCAGTTCGAGCGGTGGACGCCGCCCTCGACGCTGAGGCTGACGACCTCGCGCGCCGGATGATTGACTGCGGCATGGTCGATCAGCCGCCAGACCAGCAGCGGCCAATCCTGCATCGCACCCAAATCCGACATGCCGCCTCCCCGTGGTTCGGGGCGAGCCTAGCCGATTGCGCGGGTGTCGTCAGCGGGTTCGCTTATGGGTGCCCGCCAGACGGCGTCGCGGTCGTTGGCGGGTGCCTGACCGGGCGGCGGCAGCGCGGCCCCGAGTGCGGCGAGATCGACGATGTCCATGATGCCGGGTCCCCACCCGTTGCGCCTTGCCGACACGCATATAGCCGAGTCGCGCGTGACTGTCGCGTGAATGCTGTCCCCGAAAATCGCGCTTGACGGATGAGAACAGAAAAGGAACATTGCCGGGGCAGAACGAATCGAGGGATAGCGACAATGATCGAGGCGATGATTGCGAGCGTGGTGACGACAGCGGTGCTGTCGGGGCTGGTGGCGTTGATCGGCGCGATGCTGTGGCAGCGGCTCGAGACGATCGCGGCGGTGCTGCGCGACGGGACGCCGGTCAGGGGCTGGGATGCGGACCAGTTGTTGCTGCCGCTGCGCTTCGCCGCCTGACGCGCGCATAGTCGCGGATCGCCAGCGGGATCGACGCGGCATAGGCAAGGCTGAGCAGCGACAATGTCATCCACGGGGCCGAGAACAGCGCGCCCGCGAACAACCCGACGCCGAGCAGTGCGGCGAGCCGCCATGCGGGCCGCAGGCGGATCGCGCCCCATGCGTACGTTGGCAGGCTCGACGCCATCATTGCGGCGGTCGCGGCGATCACCGCCGCCGAGACGGCGAAGCGAAGGCGCGGATCGACCAGCCACTCGGGGCCGATCCAGAACGACACGAACAACGGGCTGAGCGCCAGCCCCGCGCCGACGGGGGCGGGGATACCGGTGAGGAACCCCGCGCGCCGGTGCGGCTGGTCGTCGACGTCGAGGCGCGAGTTGAAGCGCGCCAGCCGCAGCGCGCACGCCACCGCATGGCCGAGCGCGAACACCCAGCCGATACCGGGCAGATAGACCAGCGACCAGAGATAGACGATGAGTGCCGGGGCGACGCCAAACGCCGTCAGATCGCTCAACGAATCGAGTTCGGCGCCGAAGCGGCTGGTGCCCTTGAGCAGCCGCGCGATGCGCCCGTCGATGCCGTCGAGGACGCCCGCGACGATGATCGCGCCGACCGCTTTCTCCCACTCGCCCGAGATCGCGAAGCGCACGCCGGTCAGCCCGAAGCACAGCGCCAGCACGGTGACGACGCCGGGGATCAGCGCGCGGATCGGCAGCGTGCGGCGGAAGCGGCGCGGCTCGCCGCCGTCGTCGCCCCAGTCGACCGAGCCGTCGCTCACTGGCGCAAGGCGGGCAGGAGCGCGGGAGCGCCGAGCCGCCCGAGCACCGTCTCCCCCGCCACGGCGCGCTGGCCGACCGCGACAGCGCAGCCATAACCGTCGGGCAGATAGATATCGAGGCGGCTGCCGAAGCGGATCAGCCCGATGCGCTCGCCCACCGCGACGCGGTCGCCTTCCTGGACGAAGCGCATGATGCGCCGCGCCACCAGCCCCGCGATCTGCGTGAACGCGACGCTCACGCCCCCCTCCCCCTCGACGATGAAATACTGGCGCTCGTTGTCGTCGCTCGCCTTGTCGAGATCGGCGTTGAGGAACTTGCCCGGCACGTAGACGACTCGGCGCACGACGCCCGCGATCGGCGCGCGGTTGATGTGGACGTCGAACACCGACATGAACACCGAGACGCGTGTGCACGGCCCCGGCGGCAGCCCGCCCGGACCGCTCAACTGGCGCGGCGGCTCGACCTGCGCGATCAGGCTGACCATGCCGTCGGCGGGCGACACGATTACCCCGGCCTCGGCGGGCGTGACGCGCACCGGATCGCGGAAGAACGCCGCGATCCACAGGGTCAGCCCGGCGAGCAGCCAGCCCAGCGTCGTCCACCCCAGCGCGAACCCCGCCAACAGCGTCGCGAGTGCGGCGATGGCGACGAACTTGTGCCCCTCGCGGTGCACCGACGGCAACTTATACTGCGCCGATTCGGTTGCCACGACGGGCAGGGGGCGCGGCGACACGGCTTCGATCTCGGTCGGTATCTCGGTCATGCCCGCCGCTTTACCCGCCTAGGACGGTTCGGGCAAACGGCGCTCAGGCGGCGTCGGAGTGACTTCGGGAGGTGCCGCCGCTATCCCCGCCCCCATGACCTCCCTCCTCCTGTTCTGCGGCTCGCGCTCCGGCTCGGACCCCGCGCACACCGCCCTCGCCCGCAACCTCGGCGCGTGGTGCGCCGTCAACCATATCCGCCTCGTTTATGGCGGCGGCGGCATCGGGTTGATGGGCGAGGCGGCGCAGGCTTGCCTGGGCGGCGGCGGCGAGGTCGTCGGCGTCATCCCGCGCCTGCTGATGCGCGAGGAGGTGGCGCAGGTGGGCTTGACCGAAATGCACGTCGTCGAGACGCTGCACGCCCGCAAGGCGCTGATGCACGATTTCGCCGATGCCGTCGTCGCGCTGCCGGGCAGCATCGGCACGCTCGACGAATTGTTCGAGACGATGACGTGGCGCGAGCTGGGCATCCACGCCAAGCCGATCTTCCTGCTGTCGACGACGGGCTATTGGGACCCGTTCATGGCGCTGCTCCGCCACCTCGACGCCGAGGGCTTTGCGCCGCCCGACTTGTTCGAGCTGGTGCAGTCGCTCGACAGCCTCAACGATCTCGCGCGGTTGATTGCGCCGCCCGCC
>CAXTSL010000029.1:0-14787 GCA_964246975.1 uncultured Sphingomonadaceae bacterium | reverse complement strand
GTCCTCCGCGCCCTGTTGGCGGCCTACCCCGGCCTGGCGGCGATTGCAGGCCACCGCGACGTCGACACGGTCCGGCGGCTGAAGGTCGATCCGGGGCCCGCCTTCCCCATGGCGCGCATGCAGGCGCTGCTGCCCGGGTCCCGGCGCGGGCCGGCCACAAAAGGCTGATTGCGCCGCCCGCCCCCGCTACGGCAGCGGCAACCGGTGCCTGAGGACGCGATGACCAAGATCAAGGTGAAGAACCCCGTCGTCGAACTCGACGGCGACGAGATGACGCGGATCATCTGGCAATGGATCCGCGAGCAGCTGATCCTGCCCTATCTCGACATCGACCTGATCTATTTCGACCTCGGCATGGAGCACCGCGACGCCACCGACGACAAGGTGACGGTGCAGGCGGCCAACGCGATTTCGCAGCACGGCGTCGGGGTCAAGTGCGCGACGATCACCCCGGACGAGGCGCGGGTCAAGGAATTCGGCCTCAAGCGCATGTGGAAGTCGCCCAACGGCACGATCCGCAACATCCTCGGCGGGGTCGTGTTTCGCGAGCCGATCGTCATCTCGAACGTGCCGCGTCTCGTACCCGGCTGGACCGACCCGATCGTCATCGGCCGCCACGCCTTCGGCGACCAGTACCGCGCCACCGACTTCCTCGTCCCCGGCCCCGGCAAGTTGGTGATGACCTTCACCGGCGACGACGGCAAGGTGATCGAGCACGAGGTCTTCCATTACCCCAGCAGCGGCGTCGCGATGGGCATGTACAACCTCGACGATTCGATCCGCGACTTCGCGCGTGCCTGCCTGAACTACGGCATCCAGCGCCAGTGGCCGGTGTATCTTAGTACCAAGAACACCATCCTCAAGGCGTACGACGGGCGCTTCAAGGATATCTTCGAGCAGGTTTACGAGGCCGAATTCGCCGCCCGCTACAAGACGCTGGGCATCGTTTACGAGCATCGCCTGATCGACGACCTCGTCGCCTCGGCGCTCAAATGGTCGGGCAATTTCATCTGGGCGTGCAAGAACTACGACGGCGACGTCCAGTCGGACATGGTCGCGCAGGGCTTCGGATCGCTCGGGCTGATGACCTCGATCCTGCTGACGCCCGACGGCAAGACCGTCGAGGCCGAAGCCGCGCACGGCACGGTGACGCGCCACTACCGGATGCACCAGCAGGGCAAGCCGACATCGACCAACCCGATCGCGTCGATCTTCGCGTGGACCGGCGGGCTCAAGCATCGCGGCAAGCTCGACGACACGCCCGAAGTCACCGCCTTCGCCGAGACGCTCGAGCGCGTCTGCATCGAGACCGTCGAGGGCGGCGCGATGACCAAGGACTTGGCCCTCCTCGTCGGCCCCGATCAGGCTTGGATGACGACCGAGCAGTTCTTCGAGGCGGTGCGCGCCAACCTCGACCGCGCGATCGGGGGCTGAGCCCACGAACAGGTTGCGCCCTCGAGCCGTCATCCCGGCGCACGCCGGGACCCATCACCGGACCTTCGGGAGATGGATCCCGGCGGTCGACGGGATGACGGCGTGGTTTTGGTCGCGCGTCATAACGCTATAGGGATTCAAACGACATGCCGGACAATCTCGGCTTTTCGCCCAAGCGCCTCGCCGCGCTCGATGCCTTCCTCGATGCGAAATACGTCCGGACGGGCAAGCTGCCGGGCACGCTGACGATGGTGGCGCGCGCGGGCGAGATCGCGCATGTCGGGCTGACCGGCATGGCCGATATCGAACGCGGCACCAGGCTCGCCGAAGATACCGTCTTCCGCATCTATTCGATGACCAAGCCGCTGACCTCGGTGGCGCTGATGATGCTCGTCGAGGAAGGCAGGATCGCCCTCGACGATCCCGTTCACCGCTACATCCCGGCGTGGCGCAATCTCGGGGTGTTCGAGGCGGGGACGCACAAGACGGGCTACCGGACGCGGCCGTGCGCGCGCCCGATGCAGGTCGTCGACCTGCTGCGCCACACCGCCGGTCTGACCTATGGGTTCCAGCTGCGCACCAACGTCGATGCGGGCTACCGCGCGCACAAGATCGGCGAGATCGAGAAGGCGGGGACGCTCGACGGGATGATCGAGGGGTTGTCGAAGCTGCCGCTCGAATTCTCGCCGGGCGACGCTTGGAATTACTCGGTCGCGACCGATGTCTGCGGCTATCTCGTCGGCGTCGTCGCGGGCGAGCCGTTCGAGGATTTCCTCCAGCGCCGCCTGCTCGACCCGCTCGGGATGAGCGACACCGGCTTTCATGTGAAGCCCGAGAACGCCGCGCGCTTCGCCGCCTGCTACGAACCGACCGCCGAGGGCGGGCTGAAGTTGCAGGACGACCCCGCAACCTCGCCCTACCTCATCGCGCCGAGCTTCGTTTCGGGCGGCGGCGGGCTGGTCTCGACGGCGGGCGACTATATGAAGTTCGCGCAGGCGATGCTCGACGGCGGGCGGACCCGCGACGGCGAGCGGCTGATTTCGCGCAAGACGCTCGACCTGATGACCGCCAACCACCTCCCTGGCGGCGCGAGCCTCGCCGACCTGTCGGTGTCGATGTTCAGCGAGGCGGCGTACGCGGGCGTCGGCTTCGGCCTCGGCTTCGCGGTGTCGATGGACGCGGCGGGGACGCTGATGCCGGGCAGCGACGGCGATTATTTCTGGGGCGGTGCCGCCAGCACCTTCTTCTGGATCGACCCCGCCGAGGACCTTATCGGCATCTTCATGACGCAGCTGATCCCGAGTTCGACCTACCCGGTGCGCCGCGAGGTGCGGACGATGGTGTACAGCGCGCTCGACGATTGATCCTGCACGCCGAGGCGCGCGCGCGTCAGGCGGCGGCGGCGCGCGGTCGCGCCGACCAAGCCAAGGCCGACGATCATCGTCGCCCAGGTTCCGGGCTCGGGAACCCCCGGTGCGGGCAGGACGATCTGCGCGATCCATGTGCCCCAGCGCGCGCCGCCGTTGCTTCCGGGATGGCCGTTGGCGGCGGTGGCGTACTCGCGCGCAAACTCGCCGGTCACCCAGAAGCTGTTGTCGTCGAGCGGGTCGACCGTCACCGCGCCGTAGGTGTCCCAACGCTGTCGGCCGGGCGTCGGCGCGCCTTCGAGCCCGACATTGTGGTAGTTGTCGGTGTTGCTGACATGAAGGAGCAGGTCGCCGCTCGTCGCGACCAATTTGCCCGCGCCGTCGGTGTCGAAACTGCGCGCGAACAGGCTGATCTTGCCCGTGGCGGCGTCGAGGCCCGAGCGGTTGAAGCCGATGACCACTTTCCCCGCCGCGTTGACCGCCAGCGACCCGGCGTAGAAGTCGTAATTGGCGTCGCCGATATCGCCCTCGTCGAGAAGCGCGTCGGTCGCCGAGTCGATCACGTCGTAGCGCAGCACGGTGTGCGTGCCGCCGGTCGGCGTGACGGTACGAATGCTGTAGATACGGTCGTTGACTTCCCAGACGCTCGCCCAGATGCGGCCATCGCCCGTTTCGATGTTGCGCCGGTTGGCCGGAACCGCCGCCGCCGGCTGACGCGCCAGACCATTATCCTTGAACGCCGCGCCGAGCTGGACGATCGCGGTTTCGGTCGCGCCGGGCGTTCCGGCGTCGAGCACGTCGTAGCGCTGGACCGCCGGTTTGAGCAGCGACGCCGCCACGACCTTGCCCGTCGTCCCGGCGGACTGGCTGTTGACGCCCTGGATCGTGTAGCCGCGATCGAGATTGCCCGGTCCGACGCTGTACGGCGTCACGAACTGCTTGAGGCCCGCGATGGTCGGCGCAGCATTGTTGATCAAGCTGGCGATCGGAATGACGTTGAGTGTCGTCCCCGCGAACTCCCCGCTTGCGGCGTAATTGTCATTGCCGATGTACACCGCATTCCGGTCGATCGCGAGCGTCGGATAGTCGGCGGTACCGCCCGCAAAGGCGGTAAGCTTGGTCGATTGCCAGGTTCCGGCTGCGTCCGAAGTATTCGATACGGCGATAAGGACGTCGGGAAGCTGAAATCCGGGAGCGATATTTCCGTAGGCCAAGGCAATCCAACGGTTACTGGGCTTGTCATACAAGACGCGCGGGGTACCGAAAGTTCTTTGCTGACCAGCGGCGACCCAGAAGGCGTCGTCCGAAATCAGTTTCTGGCTGGCACCGGTCGCTTTGCTGTATACGCCGAAACCCCCATTGACGAATTCGACGAATTGCGACGCGCCGACCGCGCCCGCGGCACCGGGCAGGACGGAGACGTTGAAATCATATTGCGAGATGCCCTCGAAACTGAGACCGATCGCGGCCTGCGTCGCCTGCGCGGGGGCGGCTCCAAATACCGCCAGCGCGGTCGCCGTCAAAACCAGCGTCCTCATGCTTGATCTCCCGTTTGCCAAAGGCCCGTGGAAATAAAGATGCGTTCGGATTTTTCTTTATTGCATCGTTGCTTACCTATTACAAATGAAATCCATGCCGGACCACGGTCATTGGCATATTGCCAGACGGGGTGGCGCGGCTCTCGACCCGGTGAGGTCGGGGAAGCAGCAGAAAGGCAGTTCCCGCACGCCCTTGCCCCTGCTAGCCATGGCTTCGAGCCAACGCCCCGTCCGAGGGTGCCTCCGGGGAGACTGAACGCATGGCGACCAGGGCAGCGCGGATCGAACGCGTCGGCGGACCCTATGCGTGGTATGTGCTGATCGTCCTCGTCGTCGTCTATATCTTCAACTTCATCGACCGCTCGATCCTCACCATCCTCGGGCCGTATATCCAGAAGGATCTCGGGCTGTCGGACGGGCAGCTCGGGCTGTTGTCGGGCACCGTGTTCGCGCTGTTCTACGGGCTGTTCGGGTTGGCGCTCGGGCGGCTTGCCGATACCTGGGTGCGGACGTGGACGATCGCGCTCGGGCTGTCGATCTGGTCGGGGATGACCGCGTTGTCGGGGTTCGCGTCGAACTTCGGGCAGCTTGCGGCGGCGCGCGTCGGCGTCGGCATCGGCGAGGCGAGCGCCAGCCCCGCCGCCTATTCGCTGATCGGCGACTGGTTTCCCAAGCACCGGCGCGCCACCGCGCTGGCGATCTATTCGAGCGGCATCTTCATCGGCGCGGGGCTGAGCTTCGCGATCTCGGGGGTCGTCGTCGAAGGCTGGAACAAGGCGTTCGCAGGCGGCGGCGCGCCGCTCGGCCTCGCGGGCTGGCAGGCGGCGTTCCTGATCATCGGCATTCCAGGCGTACTCCTCGCGTTGCTGGTGCTGACTCTGCGCGAGCCGCCGCGCGGGCTCGCCGACGGCATCGTCACCGCGCACCCTCGCGAGCCGCATCCGTTCGCCAAGACCTTCGCCGAACTCGGCACGGTGCTGCCGCCGTTCACGCTGATCAACCTGCGCCGCATCGGTGCCCCGGCGGGGGTCATCCGGCGCAATATCGCGGTGCTGGCGCTCGCTGTCGTCGCGGCAGTCATCCTGACGCGGCTGACCGACAATCTCATCCCGCCTGCCAAGGTCAAGATCCTCTTCCATCTCGGCGGGTTCGACTTCAGCTCGAACGCCGTGCAATGGGCGTCGATGGCGCTCGGCGGCTACGGCGTCTTCAGCTGGGCACAATCGATCAGCGTGCGCGACAAGCCGCTCCACGCGCTGACCTGGGGCACCCCGACCTTCCTGCAGGCGGCGGCCGCAGGCACGCTGATTTCGTTCGGCAGCTATGCGGTCGGCGCGTGGATTTTCATCTACGCCTTCCGCAGTCTCGGCGCGACACCGGCGACGGCGGGGGTGGCGCTCGGCCTCGGCTCGGCGGTCGGCGGCTGGATCGGCACGTCGATGGGCGGCGTCGTCGGCGATGCCTGGAAAAGGCGCAACCCCGCCGGGCGCCTGATCCTGACGCTGATCGCCGTGTCGCTCCCGTTGCCGATCGCCTTCTACGCCTACTCGACCGACAATCTGACCGCGTTCTTCGTCTGCTATTTCCTCATCGTGCTGATCGGCACCTTCTGGCTGGCGGGGGTGACGACATCGATGCAGGACCTCGTGCTGCCACGCATGCGCGGCTCGGCCGGCGCGATGTTCTTCATGGGGACGACGCTGATCGGGCTCGGCAACGGCCCGTATCTCGTCGGGCTGATCAGCGACGCGACGGGCGATCTCCGCAGCGCAATCCTGTCGAGCTATCTCGGCGTGCCGGTGGTCTGGGCGCTGCTCGCCTTCGCCATTCGCGGCCTGCCCAAGGCCGAGGCGACCCGCATCGAACGCGCGCGCGCGGCGGGCGAAGCGATTTGAACCCGAGGGAAATCCCATGAAAATCGAACAGCTTTTCTCGGTCGCGGGCAAGGTTGCGATCGTTACCGGCGGCAGTCGCGGCATCGGCGCGATGATCGCGCGCGGCTATGTCGAGAACGGCGTGCGGGTCTACATCACGTCGCGCAACGCCGCCGTCTGCGACGGGCTCGCCGCCGAGCTGTCGAAGATCGGCGAGTGCATCTCGCTGCCCGCCGACCTGTCGAAGATGGAGGAGATCGAGCGCTTCGCCGCCGAATTCGAGGCGCGCGAGCCGAAGCTCGACATCCTCGTCAACAACGCCGGCGCGAGCTGGGGCGCGCCGTTCGGGGCCTTCCCCGAGAGCGGCTGGGACAAGATCATGGACCTCAACGTCAAGTCGATCTTCTTCCTGACGCAGCGGCTTGGTGCACGCCTCGAAGCTGCCGGGTCGCCCGATAATTTCGCGCGCGTCATCAACATTGGATCGATCGACGGGCTGCACGTCTCGGGCATCGAGACCTACAGCTATGCCGCATCGAAGGCCGCCGTGCTGCACCTGACCAAAATGCTGGCGAAATTTCTCGCCGCGAGGCACATCGCCTGCAATGCCATCGCGCCGGGCTATTTCCCCTCGAAAATGACGGCGGGCATCCCCGACGACCTCGCCGCCGCGACGCTGGCGGCGACGCCGATGCACAGCCGGGGCACGCCCGAGGACGCGGCGGGGGTGGCGATCTATCTCGCGTCGCGCGCCAGCGGTTTCGTGACGGGGGCGGTGATCGCGGTCGACGGGGGGTTCGCGACGACGGCGTAGTTCCTGCTCCCTCCCCTCCCGGTGAGCCCTTGCGAACCGAGAGAGGGGAGGGTCGGGGTAGGGTGTCTCACTACGAGCGGCGGCCCCCGGGGTTAGACTCCTCACCCCGACCCTCCCCTCTCTCCGCTTCGCGGGGAGGGGAGGGGGAAGAATGGAAACTGAACACCGCCGCCTGCCGCACTCGCACCCACGCCGCTGCCTCCGGCCCTTCCCACGCGCCGCGATAGCCCGACCCGCGCGCGGCCTCGGCGACCCACCAGCCCTGCCCCGGCAGGCGGTCCGACTGGCGCACCACCAGCACCGCGAGTTCGGGCCGCCCGCTCCCGCGCTCGCCCGCATCGACGTGGTCGAGCAGCTTGCACAGCGCGCGCATCTTCGGCCGGGTGAAGCCGTGGCCGAGCGCCGCCAGCGCCTCGCTATAGGTGACGCTCTCGCCCGCCCGCGCTGCCGCCTGGAGCAGCGCGGTGAGAACGTCGGGGTCCATGTAAGCGAGACGCCGCGTTCTCGACCGTCATCCCGGCGAAAGCCGAGACCCATCTCCAAACCTCGGGAGATGGGTCCCGGCTTTCGCCGGGATGACGGGTCTGGTCCGGTCGAGTGCCATCCGGCCTATTTCCCGTCACCGAGCAGGTACGCCTGCCAGAACGCCAGCACGCCCCAGAAGTTGTAGTCGGTGTTGGCCTTCTTGCGATAACCATGGCCCTCATCGGCGGCGAGCATGTGCCAGACGGTGCCGCCGTTGCCGCGCACTGCCTTGACGACCTGATCGGCCTCGCTCGGCGGCACGCGCGGATCGTTGCCGCCGGTGACGACCATCAGCGGGACCTTGATCTTCGCGATGTCGGTCAGCGGCGAGATCGCCAGCAGCTTGGCGCGCTGTTCGGGCACGCGCTCATCGCCGTATTCGACGCGGCGCAGGTCGCGGCGATAGCTCTGGGTGTTTTCGAGGAAGGTGACGAAGTTCGAGATCGCGACGGTGCACTGCGCTGCCTTGAAGCGCCCGGCATAGCGGATCGCGCTGGCGTAGCACATATAGCCGCCGTAGCTCCCGCCGGCCTCGGCGATCCGCGCGGGGTCGATGAGCGGGTCGGCGGCGAGTGCGTCGAGGAACGCGCCGATGTCCTTGACCGAGTCCTCCCGTTTGAACGGGCCGTTGTCGAGGCCGAGGAAGCGCTTGCCATACCCCGTCGAGCCGCGGACGTTGGGGTAGAACAGCGCGACGCCCAGCGCGTTGAGGTAGTAGTTGTTGCGCCCCTGGAAGCCGGGCCGCGACTGGCCCTCGGGCCCGCCATGGATCGAGAAAATCAGCGGGCGCTTGCCGGGAAACCTGGCCGGGTCGGGACGGTAGAGCAGGCCCGAGACTTCGAGGCCGTCGAAACTCTCGACGCGCACCAGCTCGGGTTCGCGGTTCTGCGCGGGGTCGAGGCCGCCGGTTTCGCTCGTCGTCCAGCGCGTCGCCTTGCCGGTCTTGCCGTCGACCACCCACGCGTCGGCGGGCGAGCGCGCGCCGTCGAGGCTGACCGCGATATCGCCCCACGGCGCGATTTCGAGCCCGCCGATGACGCCGGTGGGGAGCGCAAGCGTCCGTACCTGCCCGGTCTTGCGGTCGAGCCGCCGCAGCTTCGACGCGCCGTCCTCGTTGACGACATAGGCGATGAAACTGCCATCGTCGGCGATGCGGTAGGTTTCGACATCCCACTTCGTCTCGGGGCTGACAGGCTTGAAGCCGCCGCCGCGCGCCAGCGTGCCGAGCCGGGCGAAGTCGCTGCCCACGTCGGCAATCACGTAGATGCTGCCATCGGGGGCATAGCGCGGCTCGCTCCACGCCGTCGCCGCGCCCTCGGGCGTCAGGCGCGTCAGCGCGCCGCTGGCGAGATCGAGTTCGAAAACTTCCGACTTCTCCGCCGAAATCCCGCGCGTCACCAGCGCCTTGGCGTTGCCGGGGGCGAAGTCGTCGAAGTTCCAGCCATTCTCGGCGACCTGGTGCACCATCCGCGCGGTGCCGGGGGCGCGCGGGTCGATGACGTAAAGGTCGCCTGCCGTCCCGTCGCGGCGCGTGCTGGTAAAGCCGACGAGCTTGCCGTCGCGGCTCCACGTGCCGCCCTCGTTGCGGCTCTTGCCGTCGGTCAGCAGGGTCAACTGCCCTGCCGTCAAGGAATAGAGCTGGAAGAATTCGCCGCCGCCGACGTCCTTGCGGACGAGCAGCGGTGCGCCCGCGACCGGCGCGTACGACGCATCGACGATCGGCTCGGCCTCGAAGCTGATCTGGCGGCGGTCCGCCCCGGCGCGCGCGACCTCGTGCAGCTGCGCAGCATTGCCGAAGCGCGTCGAGATCAGCAGGCCGCGCGTCGCGGGGTTCCAGCCGAGCACGCTCGCGGTGCGGTATTCGAGATAGGGCTGCGTCGCGACGCGCAGCGAATCGGGCAGCGGCGGCATGCCGTCGGCGGTGATCGCGGCGGGCCTGGGGATCGCGGGCGCGGGCGCGGGCTGGGCGTGCACCGCGCTCGTCAGGAGCGCCGCCACCGCCGAAACCGTGACTGCAGCTGTCGCCAGCCATATCGTGCGCCGCATCGTCCCAACCCCCATGAAAACACTCGCCGCTCCGGGCTAGCCATGCCAAGCCGCGCGCGCAATGGCCTTCGATCCCGTCCAGCCCTTCGTCCTGCTCGACGACGCCGTCAGTGGGCGGGCACGGCTGTATACCGGTGTCGAGGCGGTGGTGCGCGCCGACACGCTCGCCGAGGTCCGCCCCGCGCTCGCGGCGCTCCGCGCGCTCGGCGGGGCGCGCGCGGGGTTTCTCGGGTACGAGGCGGGGCGGGCGCTGGTTACGCCCGGGAGCGATTTAAAATCCGAGCCATGGGAACGGCAAGTTGCCCGGCTGGCCGCGACCGGAACAGGCGAATTGTCCGGCGCGCTTTACCATCCCGAACTCGGTCCCATCGATGTCGTTTACGGCGACCACGAACACGGACTGGCGCACATCATTGCAAAGCACCCGTCCGTGATTTCGTCGCTGCCGACATTAATTCCGGCGCTTCGCATACTGGGACGAACTGTTAACCGCGTCAGACTTGGGGGGCGCGGACATATAGCGGTTGTCAGGCTCGACCTCGATAGGCGTCCGAAACGTTGGCTGCTTACTGCCTTTGCCACGAATAGCCCCGCGTCGGCGGAGGACGGACGTGCCGACGCTAGCGACCGGGACGACTCCCCCAGTCTAGGGCGTAAAGCAAATATAAGCGATATCACGCGTGACAACAACCGCTCGGCCCTGCCGCTCCTCTGGTTCGCCCGCTTCTCCCGGACGACGACACTCGACCCCGCCGCGCTCGACGCGCTGCTCGATCCTGGCCCCGCGCATATCGGCGCACTCGAACCGCAGGTGTCCCGCCCCGCCTATGACGCGATGCTTGCGCGCATAGCGGCGTACATCGCGGCGGGCGACATCTACCAGGCCAACGCGACCTATGCCGCTGCGGTCGCGACGCGCGGCCATCCACTGGCGCTGTTCCGCCGCCTGCGCGCCGCGCAGCGCGCGCCCTATGCCGCACTGATCCACACCGGCGACGACTGGATCCTCAGCCTGTCGCCCGAGCTGTTCTTCGACCTCGACGGACGCCGCCTGACGACACGCCCGATGAAGGGCACCGCGCCGCGCGGCCCCGACGCCGCCAGCGACGCCGCCGCCGCCGCCGCACTCGCCGCCGACCCCAAGGCGCGCGCCGAGAACCTCATGATCGTCGACCTGCTCCGCAACGACCTGTCGCGCGTCGCGGTGCCAGGATCGGTCGATGTTCCACAATTGTTCCACGTGGAACATTATCCGACGGTGCTGCAGATGACCTCGACAGTCACCGCGACGGCGCGTGAGGGCATCGATGCGATCGACGTGCTCGAGGCGCTGTTCCCGTGCGGCTCGATCACCGGCGCACCGAAACTGCGCGCGATGCAGATCATCGCCGAGGTCGAAGCGGGACCACGCGGGCCCTACACCGGCAGCATCGGTGCGATCGACGCGAGCGGCGACGCGCGCTTCAATGTCGCGATCCGGACGCTGACGATGCGCCGCGAGGGGACCGGCGCGACATTGGCGCTGGGCGGCGGCATCGTCGCCGACAGCGCGGCGGACGCCGAATGGGCCGAGGCGCTCGCCAAGGGGGCGTTCCTCGCGCGCCGCGCGGGTCCCGCCGACCTGATCGAGACGCTGCGCTTCTCCGTCGGCAAGGGCATCGGCCACCGCGACCGCCACCTCGCGCGACTGGCGGCGAGCGGCGCGTATCTCGGGCACAAGGTCGATCTCGCTAAGATTGGCGAAGCCCTTGATGAAGCGACGCGCGACCTCTGCACAGACGCCCGGCTGCGCCTGCTCGTCGCGGCGGGCGGGGCGGTCGCGGTGCAGGCGAGCCTCTCCCCCGTCACACCCGTTGAGCCGGTTACGGTCACGCTTGCCCCGCTGCCGGTCAGCCCGGAAGACTGGCGGCTACGTCACAAGACCAGCGACCGCGCCTTCTACGACGATGACCGCCGCGCTTCCGGAGCCTTCGAGGTCGTGTTCGTGCGCCCCGACGGGCGGCTCACCGAGGGCAGCTTCACCAACATCTTCGTCGCGCGCCGCGACGGTAGATTGCTCACCCCGCCGCTCGCCGACGGCCTATTGCCTGGCGTGTTGCGCGCGCACCTGATCGACACCGGCGCGGCGGTCGAGGCCCCGCTGACGCCCGCTGACCTTGCCGACGGCTTCCTGATCGGCAACGCGCTGCGCGGATTGTTGCGCGCCCGGTTGCAAGACGGTGCCCCGACCCCCTAGAACGCCGCCGTACCGCCGAAGGCTTGCCCCCATGTCGACGACCATGCTCTCCGCCGCGATCCAGCGCATCCAGCCGTCGCCGACGATCGCCGTCACCAACAAGGCGGCGCAGCTGAAGCGCGAGGGCCGCGACATCATCGGGCTGGGTGCGGGCGAGCCCGATTTCGATACGCCTGATTTCGTCAAGGACGCCGCCATCGCGGCGATCCGTGACGGGCAGACCAAATATACCCAGGTCGACGGCACCCCCGAGTTGAAAGCGGCGATCCAGGCCAAGTTCAGCCGCGACAATGGCCTGGACTACGGCCTCGACCAGATCACGGTGAACGTCGGCGGCAAGCAGACGATCTTCAACGCCATGGCAGCGACGCTCGATCCGGGCGACGAGGTCGTCATCCCCGCACCCTATTGGGTCAGCTATCCCGACATCGTCCAGTTCATGGGCGCGACGCCGGTGATCGTACCCTGCGGTATCGACGCAGGGTTCAAGCTGACTCCCGAGGCGCTCGACGCGGCGATCAGCCCGCGCACCAAGTGGCTGTTCCTCAACTCGCCGTCGAACCCGACGGGGGCGGCGTATACGCGCGCCGACCTGCGGGCGCTGACCGCCGTGCTGCTCCGCCATCCGCACGTGCACGTGATGACCGACGATATGTACGAGCATATCGTCTACGACGATTTCGAGTTCGCCACCGTGGCACAGGTCGAACCCGCGCTGTTCGACCGCACGCTAACCGTCAACGGCGCGTCGAAGGCCTATGCGATGACCGGCTGGCGCATCGGCTTCGCGGGCGGTCCGGCGTGGCTGATCAAGGCGATGGCAAAGATCCAGTCGCAATCGACCAGCAACCCGTGTTCGATCGCGCAGGCCGCCGTCGTCGCGGCGCTGAACGGCGACCAGTCGTTCCTGATTCCGCGCAACGCCGCCTTCAAGGCGCGGCGCGACCTCGTCGTGTCGATGCTCAACCAGACGCCGGGGCTGCGCTGCCCCCGCCCCGACGGCGCGTTCTATGTCTATCCCGACTGTTCGAGTTTGATCGGCAAGGCGACGCCGGGCGGCGGCGTGCTGACCGACGACGAGGCGGTCGCGGCGTATTTGCTCGACAGCGAGGGCGTCGCGGTCGTCCACGGCGCGGCGTTCGGCGGCTCGCCCGCCTTCCGCATCAGCTATGCGACGAGCGAGGCCGCACTCGAGGAGGCGTGCACACGCATCCAGCGCGCGGTGGGGCGGTTGGTGTAGCGGCAGGCTAGCGGCGGGCGCGTATGCGCCGTACCGTGTCCATCGCAGGGTGAAGAATGGCGATGACCTCGACGCGCCCGCCCGCAGCAATTCGATAGTAAATGCGGTGGCTGGCAGCTGGATAGGCGAGCATCGTAGGCGGCAGGCGGTCGCGGCGACTACCCAGCATCGGATTGGCAGACAACCGGTCCAACGCCGAGCGGATTTCGAGCAAATAGTCTCGCGACCGCGTTTCGCCCCAGCGCTCTGCGGCGAAATTGCCAATCTCGACCAGATCGCGTTCGGCATCTCGCAGCAGCCGATAGATCGTCATGCTGCGGCGCGCTGTCGCTCCCGCCGTTCTCGCCCCTCTGCGATCAAAGTGTCGAATTCGACCTCGACGAAGTCGCCACGATCGGCGTGCTCCAGACGCGTTTCGAGGATTTGCAGCAACGCCTCAGGCTCCACCGCATCGGCACTGTCGAGCCACGCGCCGGCTGCACGACCGCCATCCCGAATTCCGGTTTGCATGGTCCGCTCCTTCCCGCTCATCCTAGCAGACGAGCGACACGGCTTCAAACCGCGACCCCCGCCGCGTGGATCGCGAGGCCCACCAGACCGCCGATCACCGTGCCATTTATGCGGATATACTGGAGGTCGCGGCCAACTGCGGTTTCCAGCTTGTCGGTAACCGTCGCGGCGTCCCAGCCTCGGATGGTGTCGCTGACCAACCGCACGATGGCGTCGCCGTAGCTGCCGACGACGCTGACCGCCGCGCGCCGCGCCAGCGTATTGATCGCGTCCGCCAGCGCGGCATTGCCGAGGATGACCTCGCCCGCCGCGACCGCGACGCGCCCGGTACCGCTGCCCGGCGGAGCGCTGGCCATGTCGGCGAGCATCGCCTTGATCGTCCCCCACAGCGACGCGAACAGCGCCGCCGTCGCAGGCGATTCGAAGATCTCGCGCTTGATCTCCTCGACCCCCTGCGCGGCGCGACTGGCGGGATCGAGCAGATCGTCGGCGAGGCCGCGCAGCCACAAGGTCACCGCCTGCCGGTCGGGATGGTCCTCGCCGAGCGGCAGCAGCGCGGCAGGCGCGGGGGGCGGCGCGCCGTGGCCTTCGTGCGCCGCGAGCCGCTCGCGGAAGCCCTGCACGACCAGCGCGGCGTCGCGGCGCTGCAGCTCGGCCGCCTCGTGCGTCATCGCGAACAGATGGTCCTGCACGGCGTCGATGAACGCCTGCGCGTACCCACGGTCGACGAAGCCCGGCATGTATTTCGGCGCGCGCGCCGCGACGCCCGCGTGGATTTCGGCCTGACGCGCATCGACGGCGGTCATTGCGGCGCGCAGCAACGCCTCGACGAGCGGCTCGTGGCGGCCGCTGTCGATCAGCGGACGCAGCAGGCGGCCGAGCACGGGGGCGAGCGCGCGGTCGCGCAGGCGGTCGGTAACGGTGACGCCGATGAGTTTCGAAATCACCTCGTCATCGAGGGCATCGACGAACTGCAGCAGCAGTTTCGACAGCGCACGCCGCAGCCGTCCCGCCTTGACGTCGGCACGCGTCGGCGGCGCGACCAGCCAACGCCCGAGTGCGCCCGCGAGGTCGAAGCCCTCGAGCCGCCGCGCCATGACGGCGGGGGTCAGGAAATTGTCTTTGAGGAACTGCGCGAGGCTGTCGCCGATGCGGTCCTTGTTCGACGGAATGATCGCGGTGTGCGGGATCGGCAGGCCGAGC
>CAXTSL010000028.1:0-30805 GCA_964246975.1 uncultured Sphingomonadaceae bacterium | reverse complement strand
GAGCGCGCGCCGCCGCCGTGGCAGACGCCGCAATTGCCCTCGAACAGCTCGCCGCCGTGAGTCAGTTGCGCGGTCGTGAAGGTCTCGGTCGGCGGGTTGGGCGGCGGCAGATCGAGCGGCGGCGCGGGTGGCAGCTTGGCGGTGCCGCCGAGGCGGAAGACCAGCACGCGCCCGTTCGCCGCCGGGCGCGGCTCGTCGAAGCCACTGCTGATCGGATAGGCACCGCCATAGCCCGCCATCACCGCGACATACTGAACGCCCTTGACCGAATAGGTGACCGGCCCGGCGATCACGCCGGTCTGCGCCGGGAAGGTCCACAGCGGCTTGCCGTCGCGTGCGTCGAAGGCCTGGAATGCGCCCTTGCCGTTGCCCTGAAAGACGAGGTTGCCCGCCGTCGCCAGCGCGCCGCCGTTCCATGGGCCGTCGTACTGGACGCGCCAGCGTTCCTTCTGCGCGATGGGGTCCCACGCGATCAGTTCGCCCTTCAACAGCGCGCGGATCGCCTTGGTCTGCGCGCGGTCATTGGGCGGCGCGTTCTTGTAGGCGTCGACGGCGATGTTCCATGCGCCGGCACGATACTTATAGCCGCTGGCGGTCGAGTAGAAGAACGGCACGTCCTGCGCCGGGAGGTACACGAGCCCGGTCTTGGGGCTATACGCCATCGGGTGCCAGTTGTGCGCGCCGAGCGCCGAAGGGGCCATCATGAACCCGCTCGCCTGATGGAAGCGCGCGCCCTCGACCTCCTTCGGTCGCCCCGTCGCCATGTCGACCCCCGTCGCCCATGTCTGCGGCACGAAGTTGTTGGCGGAGATGAGCTTTCCCGTCGTGCGGTCGACGACGTAGAAGAAGCCGTTCTTGGGGGCCTGCATCAACACCTTGCGGTCGGCTCCGCCGATGTTCAGCGTCGCAAGGATGATCGGTTGCGTCTGGGTAAAATCCCACGTCTCGCCGGGCGTCCCTTGGTAATGCCACTTGTACGCGCCGGTGTCGGGGTCGAGCGCGACGACCGACGACAGGAACAGATTGTCGCCGTGGCCCTCGCTGCGGACCTGCTGGTTCCACGGGCTACCGTTGCCGACGCCGATGTAGAGCTGGTCGAGTTCGGGGTCGTAGACGATGGCGTCCCAGACAGTGCCGCCGCCGCCCGCCTTGTACCATTGACCGAACCACGTGCCGCGCGCCGCCTTCGCCATGATTGGATCGGAAGCGGCATGATCCGGCCCCTTCGCGGGGTCGCCGGGTACAGTGTAGAAGCGCCACGCCTGCTTGCCCGTCGCGGCATCATAGGCGGTGACATAGCCGCGCACGCCATACTCGGCCCCGCCGTTGCCGATGACGACGCGGCCCTTGACGATGCGCGGTGCGCCGGTGATCGTATAGGGCTTCGACTGGTCGACGGTGACCACCGACCACGCGACCCTGCCGCTCGCCGCTTCGAGCGCGATCAGGCGACCGTCGAGCGTGCCGAGGTACAGTCTGCCCTGATACGCTGCCAACCCGCGATTGACGACATCGCAGCACGCACTGAAACCGCGCGCCCCCGGCACCTTGGGGTCGAAGCTCCACAGTTTCCGCCCCGTGGCGGCGTTGAGCGCGACAACCTTCGACCACGCCGTCGTCGTATACATCACCCCGTCGATGATCAGCGGTGTCGCTTCCTGGCCGCGATTGGTGTCGAGGTCGTACGACCACGCCAGCCCCAGCTTGCCGACGCTCTTGTCGTTGACCGCGTCGAGGGTCGAGTAACGCTGTTCGAGATAGGTGCCGCCGTGCGTCAGCCAGTTCGCGGGCTCCGACGCGGCATTGAGCAGCCGCCTCGCGTCGACGTTCGCCGCCCGCTGCCCCGCCGCCGTCAGCGGTAAGGCCACCAGCCCCGCCGCCAACACCGCCACCGCCGCCCCGCCGCGAAATGCGCGCATCGCCGTCTCCCCAAGCCGCTTATCGTTGGCGGGAGCGTATCAGGACGGGGCGCGGCGGCAAGCGGTGGAATGTCACCGAAGCTTACAAGTTTCCACTCATATGCGTTAAGAGAGCTGAAACTGTTATTTTCCCGGCAATCGACAATTGTACTGCCCCATAAGCCCTGAGCATGAAATCGCCGCTCTCAATCACGTCTTTTGCAAAGCCCGCCTTTTCAAAAAACCCACGAACGAACTTACCGACGTGCTTCAACATCGCTTCTGCGGGCGGATTAGTGCCATCCTGCGGGACGCCTCGCTCTAGCGCGAAATAAGCTGCGATGACGTCACGAAGTCCCTGTACCGTATAGCCCCACCCAAGCCACCGGATGCACCGCAAGCGATACTGCACCTGTTGCAGCCCTTCGATCAGCGCCTGTCGGATGAAGTCCTGTTCCGATAATTGGTGCTCGTTTAGCCAGTCTAGAAGTTCATCCGTCATAGCTAGCAGTTCTGCTACCTCGCCGTCGTCAAGTTTTGGATAGGGGCGAAGTGGTCGAACTAGGCCCGATAGTACGGAAAGCGGCGCTACTGTCGCAGGTGAGAAAAAGTGTTGCTGCGAGTGGCTGAAAGCGTTCTGCAAACCGGCTGGTCCAAACGCTTGCTGAATAGTACGCAAGCCCTGCGCTATCTCAGCCTTGTGATCTTCGTCAAGAGCCAGCCTATCCGTAAGCGAGATGAGCTCGTCGATGCGCGACGAGATGGTAAAAATGATCTGATAGAATTCCGATGACCATGTGGTGACACCAAACAAAATAGCGAGCCCATCATCGAGGCGTTGGTTCGATGGGATAGTAATACTACGGATGAGGTCGGACAGCTCCCGGGCCGGATCGGTCTGAGTTGGCATTGAGAAATCCAATATTTGACTGGCGACAAATCATTAAGCTTATCGCCGTATGAGGCATGCGTTATCCGCAATTCGAGTATCAATTCAATACATCGTTGAAACTCAGCTGCCCGTCGTACAACGCGCGCACCACCAGCTCCGTCCGGCTCGACACGCCGTAGCGTTTCTTGGCGCTCTCCAGATATTTGTGCACGGTATCGGGCGACAGGCCGAGCAGGCGGCTGGCGACCCAGTTCGACTTGCCCTGCGCCGCCAGCACGACGCAATCGAGCTGGCGCTGCGTCAGGCGCGGCACGCCCGCGCTGGCGCTGCGCTCGACGACGAGCCGCCGCGCCGCCTCGAAGGCGAAGCACGCGAGATACTGCGCGGCGGGTAGCGACCCCTGCGGCAACTCCTTGTCGCCAGCAGTCACGAACGAGCACAGCCCCGACGCCTCGCCGGGGACATGGATGGGGATCGTATAGCCGCGCTTGAGGCCCTGCTTCTCGGCATTGGCCATATAGGCGTGATGCTGGCGCGTCATCGTGATGAGCTTGGGCAGGTCGGCCCAGGCGAACGGCGCGACCGACTTCTCGCACGCCACGAGGACGGGATCGTGGATGTAATAATCCTCGCTGGCGAGCAGGTTGCGCCACGTCGGCGGAAAGTCCGACAGCTGCACCGGCGACGCCGACAGCCGCGCGCTGACACGCTGGACCATACCGAAATAATCGAAGTCGAAGCGCCGCGTCGCGTCCGACAGGACTTCGGTGATGCCGTCGAGATCGGCGGCGTCGCGCACGGTACGGACGAACTCCTGAACGTCGCGAAACTGTTGCACACCGACCCCGATCACGCGACCTCGACGGCACGCACCCCACGTGCCGCATCGGTCTCGCCCGGCACTTCCCTCCAGCGGCCGGGCACCCTAACTGCATAGGGTGACAGCAGGAGTCTGACAACATGGCAACGACTGGAAACGTGACGGACAGCACGCTGGAGACCGCGACGCTCGCGGGCGGGTGCTTCTGGTGCACCGAGGCGGTGTTCGACGAGCTCAAGGGTGTTGAGGCGGTCGAATCGGGATATATCGGCGGGCAGATGGCCGATCCCGACTATCGGTCGGTGTGCGGCGGCGCGACGGGCCATGCCGAGGCGGTGCGCGTCACCTTCGACCCGACACAGGTAAGCTATGCTGATCTGCTCGACATCTTCTTTTACACCCACGACCCGACGACGCTCAACCGCCAGGGCGGCGACGCAGGAACGCAGTATCGCTCGGCGATCTTCCCGCACAATCGCGCGCAGGAGGACGAGGCGCGCGCGGCGATCGCGCGTAACCAGGCCGACTGGGACGCGCCGATCGTCACGAGCATCGAAGCGGACGCGCCGTGGTACCAGGCCGAGGCGTATCACCAGGACTATTACAAGAACAACGCGGGCTCGAACGGCTATTGCAGCGTCGTCGTCGGGCCGAAGCTGGCGAAGTTTCGCAAGGGCTATGCGAGCCGGTTGAAGGGGGCGTAGGCGTCGGGGCGGGCGTCACCACCCGCCCCACTGCCGCCGGCCTGGCTCAGGCGATCGTAGCGCGCAGCATCCAGGCGTTTTCCTCGTGCGCGCCGATACGCGCGATGATCATGTCCTCGGTGAACTTGTCGCCGTTCTCCTCGGCGACATCGCTGACCTCGAGCATGCGCTTGGCCACCGCCTCATTGTCGGCGACGAGTTCCTTGAGCATCTCGGCGGTCGACTTGTGCGGCGTATCGACATCGACAACACTGAGGTCGCGGAACTCCGAGAAGCTCGCCGGGGCGACATGGCCCAGCGCGCGAATGCGCTCGGCGATCGCGTCGGCGGCCTGATGCAGTTCGTTGTACTGCGCGTCGGTCAGCTTGTGAATGCCGTAGAAGCCTGCGCCGGTGACGTTCCAGTGCACGCCGAGCGTCTTCACGTACATCGCATAGCTGTCCGCCAGCGCCTGCTTGAGCGCCTCGGCGACCTTGCCGCGCTGGTCGGCCGTGATGCTGATGTTCATCGCTTCGTCGTCGGTCGCGCCCTTGCCGGGAACGGTCGAGGTCGGGGGACTTGCCATTGTTCTACTCCTGAAATGATTGAGGTCGTGGCAGTCCAACCCGCGTGCGGGCAAGGCGTTCCGCCTACCCGCGCGCCAGCGTGTCGACCTGGCCCATGATCTGGTTGAGCGCCGAAACCCCGCCGGTCGGCGCATCGCTGCGTCGCGACGGCAACAGGCCCTCGTTGAGAATGATCTCCAACGCCGCGCGCCCGCGCGCGACGCGGCTCTTGATCGTGCCCACCGCGCAGTCGCAGATCGACGCTGCCTCCTCATACGCGAAGCCACCCGCGCCGACGAGGATCAGCGCCTCGCGCTGCGCCTGCGGCAACTGCAGCAGCCCGCGCTGGAGGTCGGCCAAGTCGATCTGCCGATCCTGCCCGGCGGGCATCGCCAGCAGCTTGTCGGCGGTGAAGTCGTCCCATTCGCCCTTGAAGCGCGCGCGCCGCATCTGGCTGAGGAACAGGTTCCGCAAAATGATGAAGGTCCACGCTCGCATATTGGTGCCGGCCTGGAAGCGGTCGCGGGCCGCCCAGGCCTTGAGCAAGGTTTCCTGCACGAGGTCGTCGGCAAGATCGCGGCTGCCCGACAGCGAGCGTCCGAAAGCGCGCAGGTGCGGGATGACCTGCGCCAGCTGATCCTTGAAATCCTTGTCGCTGAGTGCCTCGGGACGCGGCGGCGGCGGCGCGTCGCCCTGCCCCAGCCGCGCCAGCAGATCGAGAAAGACCTGTGGCAGGTTTTCATCGTTCGACTCGGCAAAGGCGACGCGCAGGAACGCGCCGAAATCCTTCGCCGCACTTGCGACGGGAATCGCATTCGGATCGGGCGTGCGGTCGACACGCGGTTTACGGACCGGTCTTGCCATTCGATTTCCCCACCCGCCGCGGTAAAGTCTGCCGCGCCCGCGTTTATACGTAGCCCAGATAGATTGCGGTAAAGGCCGCGACAATCAAGGCCAGCGAAACGATCAGCACGACACGCATATAGCCACCGCGCGAGCCGCCGCGCGCCTCGGTCGGCGTCAGTCTGGTCTTGTCATCCACGGATATTCCCTCGCTCTCTGCAACCGCAACGATGGGCGGAGGCAAGGGTTCCATCTGCTCCCCCCTCCCCTTGCGGTGAGCGCTTGCGAGGCCGAGAACGGGGAGGGCGGGAGCAAAACCTACCCGAAACTCGCCGTCGAGTTGAAGAACAGCGCCTGCGCGATCGCCGCCTTGACCGTCGAGCGCTGGAACGGCTTGGTGATCAGGAAGGTCGGCTCGGGCCGCTCGCCGGTCAGCAGGCGCTCGGGGAAGGCGGTGATGAAGATCACCGGCACCGAAAATTCGCCGAGGATATCCTTGACCGCGTCGATGCCCGAGCTGCCGTCGGCGAGCTGGATGTCGGCGAGCACGAGACCCGGCTTGTCGGCCTTGGCGAGCGCCGCGGCCTCGTCGCGCGTCACCGCGATGCCGGTGATTTCGTGACCCAGATCGCGGACGATCGACTCGATATCCATGGCGATGATCGGCTCGTCCTCGATGATCAGCACACGCGTCGCGGTCTGGCGGTCGATCTCGGCAAGCGCCTCGGCGACGAGGCGCGCAACATCGGCAGGCGTTGCCTCGATCAGATAGGCGGCATCCTCGTTGGTGAAGCCCTCCATGGCGGTCAACAGCAGCGCCTGACGCGACAGCGGCGTGATGCCCGCCAACCGGTCCTGCGCGACCCGCTCCATCGCGTGGCCCGTATCGGGTTCAGGTGCCACGTCGATGTTGGCGCTCGACCAGATCGCGTGAAAGACCTTGTAAAGCCCGAGGCGCGCATCGACATCGCGCGGAAACTCGGCGGGGCTGGCAACGATCGCTTCGAGGCTGGCGCGGACGAACGAATCGCCGTTTGACTGACTGCCCGTCAGCGCCCGGGCATAACGCCGCAGATAGGGCAGGTGCGGCGCGATATCGGTGGCGAGTGACATGGCTTGAGGGACCCTCTGGGGCAAATCGCGGGAAGACACAGGACGATGCGACCGGACATATCCTGCCCGTCCGCGGCGTAACAGCCAGCCACGTTTTTTGTTTCCCGCCGGAAACAATCTCGCTTAAGCCGCTGCCAGTGACTATTCCCGCCGCATGACGAACGCAACCGGCACCTGCCCCGCCGCCGCAAGGGACGTAGACAGGACCACATGACCGGACCTTCGAAGACCGAGCCGACTCCCGATAGCGAGGCGGTGCCTGCCGAGCCGCCGCGTATCGATCGCATCGGCGAGTCTTTGCGGCGCGTTTTCGACGACGCTGCCACCGAACCGCTGCCCAAAGCGTTCGAGGACCTGTTGCGGCAATTGCGCTAGGAGTATCGGCTTGGCGAAACTGGGGCCACGGAGCCCGCGCGACTGGCCGCTGGCCGCGAAGGTCATCGCGGCGCTGACGCTGACCCTGCTGCCGCTCGGCATCGGCGCGGTGGCGCTGGCGGTGCGTAATTTCGAGGCGGTGGTGACCGCGCGTCACCGCGCCGCCGCAGCCTGGGCGCTGCCGGTCGGTGACACCGGTATCGGCCTTGCCGACGCGCTCGGTATCGCCCTACCGATGCTGATGTGGCTGTCGGCGCTGCTGATTGGCTGGCTGGTCGCGGCGCGTTTCATCGTCAGGCCGCTGACCCGCATGCGCCGCGCTGTCGAGCGCTATGGCGCTGGCGACACGTCGATCCGGCTGTCGGGGCAGAGCTTTTCGAGCCGCGAGGTCGGTGCCTTGGCCGGGGCGTTCGACACGATGGCCGACGCCCTGTCGCGCCATGACGCGGCGATGTCCGCCGCGCTCGCCGAGCAGCGGCGGCTGACGCGCGAGGTCCATCACCGCGTCAAGAACAACCTGCAGATCGTCAGCAGCCTGTTGTCGATCCAGGCGCGCGAGGCCGGCAGCGCCGACGTGGCCAAAGCCTATGCGCTCGTCCAGGCACGCGTTGCGGCGCTCGCGATCGTCCACCGCTGGATGTACGATTCGGAATCGCCGGGCGGCGGGCACGATGTCGATCTGAAGGCGCTGGCGACCGACCTGTGCGCGGGGCTCGAGCAAAGCTTGGCGGCGACCGAGCATATCGCCGTGGCGATCCGCTGCGAGGTCGAGCGCCTGTTCGTCGGGCAGGATACGGCGGTGCCGCTGGCCTTCCTGATCACCGAGCTGATCAGCTACGCGGCGCGGATAAGTGCGCCGAATGCGATGGCAGCAACGGTCGCCGCGACCCGCGAAGCAGGAACGGCGACGTTGATCGTCACCGCACCCTGCTTCGCCGCCGCCGACATATTACTGTCCGGACAACACGGCCCGACGAGCCGCATCATCCAGGGCATGGCGCGCCAGCTCCGCGCGCCGCTGGTCCACGACCCCGCCGTCGGCAGCTACGCGATCCGCTTCCCGATTCCGCGCATGGACAACGACTGACGGCGATCTTCAGAGGTTTACGTGCGTTACGTCGCCACCGCTGGGCGGGGTCTGGGTGATATTGGCGCGCGCGACCTCGAACAGCTGGACGAGCTTGGACGGTCCATCCCACAGCGTCGCGTGCAGCGGGGTGACCTTGATCAGCGCGGTCGTCGGCGCATCGGGACCTTCGGGCATCCAGGCCTCGGCGAACGGCGACCAGAGTTCCTTGGCCTTGGTGGCGTCGCGGACGACGCGCGCGGTGCCGGTTACCGACGCCCAGCTGTTGCCGCCCGGGTCTGCAAACGCGACGTTGACGTCGCTGTCGTCGGCGATCTCCTGCGTCTTCTCGCTGTCGAGGCGCGTGATGAACCACAGGCTCGAGGTCTCGCGCTCGACATGCGCGCTCATCGGGCGGCTCTCCAGCCCGGTCGTGCCCTGGGTGGTCAGCATCCCGGTGCGAATGTCCTTGATCGCATCCCAAAGCTTGTTCTGGTCGGTAGTCATTGCATCTCTCCAACGGTTTTGCGCGAACGTCAGACGCTCCGTCGCGGCGCGCGGTTCCCGGCGCAAAAACTGCCCTGAAGTTTTTTGCGGACTTTTCCGGAACCCTTTTTTGGATGGCCCGTTAGACACATCGGACAGCGGCATTTGCCCCCCCGCTCCCGCTGTCCTCCCAAAGGGCCCGGCGACATCACCCCCCCCGAATGTCGCCGGGCCCGACCTTCCTCCTCCCAATTTCCAAAAGTCAGGCGAACGTCCGGTGTGGACGCGCGCCCGTTTGGCTGTCATTCTCGGTGGCGCGGACAATAAGGGAGACGCACATGAACAAAGCAATCGTCGTCGTGGCGCTGATCGCCGGTCTCGGGCTGGCAGCCTGCAACACCGTCGCCGGAGCGGGCAAGGACGTCAGCTCGGTCGGCAAGGCGACCACCAAGACCGCCGACAAGGCCGGCGCCAAGTAATCGACAGGGCCGCCCCGGCACTGCCGGGGCGGCCCTATTCGGCGATGGCGGGCACGTTCGCCGCGTCCCGGGCGCGCTTGCGCTCGGTGAACCAGATCGCCACGATCGACAATTCGTACAGAATGATCAGCGGCACAGCGAGCGCCAGCTGCGACCCGACATCGGGCGGCGCGAGTACCGCGCCGACGATCGTCGCCCCGACGATCGCGTAGCGTCGCGACTTGATCAACTGCTGGCGCGTGATCATCCCCGCGCGCTCGAGCAGCATCAGCAGCACCGGCAACAGAAATGCGACGCCGAACGCGATGATGAACTGCATCACCAGCGCGAGATAGTCGCCCATTGCCGGCAGCGCCTGCTGCGACACCCCGCTGCCGGTCTCGCCGCTGTGCTGAAAGCCGAGGAAGAAGCGGAACGCCATCGGCATGACCACGTAGTACGCCAACGCCGCGCCCATCGTGAACAACACCGGCGTCGCGATCAGAAAGGGCAGGAAGGCATTCTTCTCGCGCTTGTAGAGGCCGGGCGCGACGAACGCCCAGAGCTGATTGGCGATCACCGGGAACGCCAGCACGAAGGCGGCGAACAGCGACACCTTGATGTCGACGAAGAACGCCTCGTAGAGCTTGGTGTAGATCAGTCGCCCGCCGCCCGCCGCCGCCAGCGGGCGCACGAGGAAATCGAAGATCGCCGACGCCTGGGTGAAGCAGATCGCGAAGGCGACGAGCAGCGCGCCGAAACACCACAGCAGGCGACGGCGCAGCTCGATCAGATGCTCCATCAGCGGCGCCTTGCTGGCGTCGATCTCGGCGTCGTCGGTGCTCACGCGGCGGACTTCATCGGGGCTGCATCGGTCGGTGCGGCGGTGGGGGGCGCGGCGGCGGCGGGTGCTGCGTCCGCCACAGCGTCAGTCGCGATGTCGGGCTGCACCGTCTCGGGCATCGTCGGTTGCGCGTCGAGCGGCAGCATCTGCGGCGCAGGCGGGAACGGCTGCGGAATCTGTGTCGAAGCGATGATCGCCGCGTTCTGCGCATCCCACTGCTTCTGCATCTCTTCGAGCTCGGCCTCGCGCATCATCGCGTCGAAGCCCGAGCGGACGTGGCGCGTCATGGCGCGTGCCTTGCCGACCCACTGGCCGACGAGGCGCATGACGCGCGGCAGATCCTTGGGACCGATCACCACCAGCGCGACGATCGCGATGACGACGAACTCGCCGCTGTCGATACCGAACACGGGCGCTCGACTCAGGCGCGCGGAACGTCGGTCGGGGTCGGCTGGACGTGCGGCTGCTGATACGCGGCACGCGGTTCGACGAGCTGCGCAGGCGGCGGCGCGGGGGCGGGTGCCGCGTCATCCGCCAGCCCCTTCTTGAAGCTGTTGATGCCCTTGGCGACATCGCCCATCAGGTCGCTGATCTTGCCGCGTCCGAAGAACAGCATGACAACGAGGATGACGACGAGCCAGTGGAAAAGGCTGAACGAACCCATGAGCGAGACTCCTGTACGGCCCCTAGGTGGGGCGCGCGACGCAAACTTTCTAGCAGGCGGGCGCGCCCGCGTCATCCCGCGCGGCGCGACGCTGCTGCTGACCATACTCGCGGCGGCGTGCACGACCCCCGCACCGCGACCCGCACCCGCGCCACCGCCCTATGTCGCGCCGCCCGGGCTGGCGCGCGTCATGGGCAAGTCGCCCGCCGCCGTCATCGCGCTGCTTGGCTCGCCGCGCCTCGACCGCGGCGAGGGCCGGACGCGCCAGCTGCAATATATCGGCAGGGGCTGCATCCTCGACCTGTTCGCGGTCGCGCCCGTCGTAGGCGGCGCAGGTGTCGTGACCTATGCCGAGGCCCGGACACCGGCAGGCACCAAGGCCGATCCGGTCGCCTGTCTCGAGGGCATCGTGCCGCACTGAGCCCCGCCTTGCCGCCGTGCGCGCGCCATGTTAACGCTTACGTCAACCAACCCTTGGGAGCCGCGCGCGATGGACCTCAATTTCTCACCCGCCGACCTCGCCTTCCGCGACGAGGTCCGCGATTTCATCGCGAATAATTACCCCGCTCAGCTTCGCCAGAAGTCCGAGGAGGGCGAGGAACTGTCGAAGGAGGATTTCCTCAGCTGGCACCGCGCGCTGGCGAAGCAGGGTTGGTCGGGCATCGCCTGGCCCAGGGAGCATGGCGGCACCGGCTGGAGCGCGGTGCAGCGCTACATCTTCGCCGAGGAGAGCGCGCGCGCCGACGCGATGCGCCTGCTGCCCTTCGGCCTCAACATGGTCGCGCCGGTCATCTGGACGTTCGGCACAGCGGAGCAAAAGGCGCGGCACCTGCCGGGCATCCTGTCGGGCGAGGTGTGGTGGTGCCAGGGCTATTCCGAACCCGGCGCGGGGTCCGACCTCGCCAGCCTGCGCACCAAGGCCGAACGCTTCACCGGCGACGACGGCAGGGACTATTACAAGGTCAACGGCCAGAAGACGTGGACGACGCTGGCCCAACACGCCGACTGGGGTTTCTTCCTCGTCCGCACCGATCCGACCGCCAAGGCGCAGATGGGCATCTCGTTCCTGCTCATCGACATGAAAACGCCGGGCATTACCGTGCGCCCGATCATCACGCTCGGCGGCGAGCATGAGGTCAACGAGGTCTGGCTCGAGGACGTCGTCGTGCCGGTCGAGAACCGCGTGTTCGAGGAGAACAAGGGCTGGACCTGCGCCAAGTTCCTGCTCGCTCACGAGCGCACCGGGATCGCGGGCGTCGCGGCGTCGAAGCGCGGCGTCGAGCGCATCAAGACGATCGCGCGCGCCGAAGTCGACAGCTTCGGCGAAGACAGCGCGCCGTTGCTCGCCAACCCATTCTTCAAGCGCAAGGTCGCCGAACTCGAGGTCGACCTGACCGCGCTCGAATTCACCGAACTGCGGACGCTTGCGGGCGAGTCGTCGGGCAAGGGACCGGGGCCGGAGTCGAGCCTGCTCAAGATCAAGGGCACCGAAATCCAGCAGCGCATCACCGAACTCGCGCTGGAGGCAGTCGGCCACTACGGCGCGCCCTACTTCCGCGGCTTCGGCGAGGGCGACAACGAGCATCCCATCGGCCCCGATTACGCCCACCGCGCCGCGCCGACGTATTTCAATGTCCGCAAGACGAGCATCTACGGCGGCTCGAACGAGATCCAGCGCAATATCATCGCCAAGATGGTGCTTGGATTGTAGAGGGTGAATATGACCCGCGATGAAGCCTTGAAGCACTTGCGCCGGCAAGCACCTGCGCTTCGCGCCGTCGGCGTCCGGCGCCTTTCGCTGTTCGGTTCCACAGCTCGTGACGAGGCCGGGCCAGGGTCGGATGTCGACGTGCTGGTTGATGTCGATCTAGACGCGCACCCGCGCTTCGACCTGATTGCCTTGGTCGGCGTCCAACATAGACTTACCGATTTACTGGGCGCGCCGGTTCATGCGACATTCGACGGTCCAATGCGTGAGACGTTCCGGGCATCCATCGTCCGCGACGCCATTATCGTTTTCTAATGGCCGACGATCACTGGCGATTGAGTGAGATCGTTGAACTCATTGACTTAACGCGTGATGATCTCGCGACGACCGACCGGCCCGGTTTCGACCGCGACCGCCGATTGATCGACGCGACCGCTCACCGGATCATGCACATTGGCGAACATGCGATGCGGTTGAGCTTGTCGGTGCGTGACAGATACCCTGCGTTGCCGTGGTCGGATATCGCTGGGATGCGCAACTACATTGCACACGAATATCAAAAGACGAGTGTTCCGCTGCTGTGGCGCACGGTGGAGGTATATCTAGAAGACTTGCGAGCGGCATGTGTAGCCGAACTGGCGAAAAACGCCGACAGACAAGGGGACTAAAATGGATTTCAACTTCACTGACGAACAGACGATGGTGCGCGATTCAGTCGCGCGCTATCTCGCCGATACCTATAGTTTCGATGCGCGGATGCAGACGGTGCACGGCGACGCGGGCTGGAACCCGGCGGTGTGGCGGGCGTTCGCCGAGGACCTCGGCATCCTCGGCGCGTCGTTCGCCGAGGCGCACGGCGGCCTTGGCGGCGGCGCGATCGACAACATGGTGATCATGGAGGAGATCGGGAAGGCGCTGGTCATCGAGCCCTATTTGTCGACCGTGGTGATCGGCGGCGGCTTCCTCAAGCACGCGGGCGGAGGCAACGCCGATGCGGTGATCCCGCAGATCGTCGGCGGGCAAGTCATCATCGCCTTCGCCTACGCCGAGCCGCAGGGCCGCTACAACCTCGCCGACCTGCGCACCATCGCGCGCAAGGACGGCGATAGCTACGTCATCAACGGCCACAAGGCCGTCGTCCGCGATGCGCCGTTCGCCACCCACTACATCGTCACCGCGCGCACCGGCGGCGGCCAGCGCGAGAGCGGCGGGGTGTCGGCGTTCCTGCTGCCCGCCGACGACGCAGGGATCACCCGGCGCGACTATCCGACCGTCGACGGCGGGCGGGCGTCGGAAGTCAATTTTGAAAACGTCCGCGCCGGTGCCGACCAGCGCCTCGGCGATGAGGGCGGCGCGCTGCCGCTGGTCGAGCAGGTCGTCGACGAGGCAATCGCGGCGGTCTGCGCCGAGGCCTCCGGCGTGACGCGTCGCCTCCATGAAGGCACGCTCGACTATGCCCGCCAGCGCAAGCAGTTCGGTCGTCCGATCGCCGAATTCCAGGTCCTCCAGCATCGCATGGTCGACATGTTCATGGAGGTCGAGCAGGCGGTCAGCATGACGCTGATGGCGACGCTAAACCTCGGCGAGGACGCCCCCAAGCGCGCCAAAGCGGCGTCGGCGGCGAAGGCCAAGATCGCCAGGGCCTGCCGCGCCGTCGGTCAGGGCGCGGTGCAGATTCACGGCGGCATCGGCATCTCGAACGAACTCGCGATCGGCCATTATTTCAAGCGCGCGACGATGATCGAGGGGGCGTTCGGCGACGCCGACTATCATCTGCGGCGGTACGAGAGCCTGATGGACTGAGGTGCCAGCGCCCGCCCCGGTGGGGGGGGCACCAGCGCCCTACATGATCGGCAGATCCTTGCGCCCCCGCCGCTCGAAGCGACCGCGCAAGTTGCGGCTCGACTCGGCGAAGGCCAGGCGGTCGGCGGGGCTGAGGCGCTGCAGCGCGCCGAGCAATGCGGCCTGCTGGCGGCCCTTCATCGCCTGCGCGGCATCGCGCTCGTCGTCCATCGCGCGCTTGAGCCCGCCGGCGTCGAGCCGCTCGGCACCCATGAGTTCGACGACGCGGTCGCGCGCTGCGGCGACGCGGTCCTGATCGGGACGATTGGCGACCATCGCGCCGTGGAAGGCATCCTGCATCGTCCGGCGGCCTTCGAGGCTGAGGGCAGCCAGCGGACCGCCGTGCCGCCAGCCCATGGCACGCTCGTGCAGGCCCGGCGCATTTGGGCGGAGCGGCATGTCGCCGGGACGCGGCGGTACCAGCGTCGCGACGGGACCATTGACCATCTGCGCCAGCGCGGGCGTGGCGAGCAGCGACAGCGCCAGGGCGGCGAACAGGGTCTTCATAGGATGGCTTCCTCGTCGGGGGTGGGGTGGAAGACCGCCGAGAACGTCGCTGCGTCGCTGAGCGGGACGGCGGCGGTCGCGGCGACCGGGTTTGATGTCGAAATCGTGCGCAACGTGGGCAATCCGGTGAAAACCAGCGCCGCAACCGTCGCCGCAATGCCGCTGCCGCCCGCCGCCAGCCGCCACCAGCGCCGCGACGGTCGCAGGACGCGCGCCGCAGCGCCGGCCGCGTCGCCGCCGCGCACGTCGCGCCCGGCCCATTCGTCGAGCAGGGCGTCGAGCGTCTGCGCCTCGGCATAGGCCGCCGCCACGACAGCGTCGTCGGCGATCGCCGCCAGCGTCGCGGCGCGCTCGGCAGCGGGCCAGCGCCGGGTGTCGGCCCCATAGGCCCCCACGATGTCAAAGGCGCGCAGGCGAGAGATCGTCAGTCCTTTCCCGGAGCGTCGCTGGCGAGCAGCGTCTTCAATTCCATACGTGCGCGCCCGAGCAATCCCTCGACCGCCTTGGGCGTCGTCTCGAGCGCTTCGGCGACCTCGGCCATCGTCGCGCCGTCGCCGTGGAACAACGCGATGGCAGCGCGCTGGCGCGGATTGAGCTTAGCCATCGCCGCGTCGATGCGCCGGGCGCGGGCGTTGGCGGCGGCGCCCTGGTGCGGATCGGGGCCGGGATCGGCGATGTCATAGGCGTCGTCGAGCGTCGCGGTGACACGCGACTGGACGAGACGGATGCTGCGCCGCCGGTCGAGGCAGAGGTTGACCAGCAACCGCCGGAACCACGCCGAAACGCTGCCACGCGCGGGGTCGTAGCGCGCCGCGAGCATCCACAGCCGCGCCAGACCCGCCTGCACGACATCCTCGGCGTCGGCGCGGTTGCCGAGAATGCGCGTCGCGAGGCCCAGCGAGGGGCCGTGGAGCCGCAGCACCAGCGCGGTGAAGGCCTGCGCGTCGCCGCCCGCGACGCACGCCATCAAGCGCGCGTCATGGTCGGCGGCTTGCGAGGCGAGCGCGTTCATCCTGCTGCTACGCCCGAACAACCCCGTGTCCCCCGCGCGGTGCCGCCGCGAAACTGCGGCGCGTGCCTACCAGCGCGTTTCGGGTTCGATATGCGCCATGTACGGCAGGCCGAGCTTCGCCGTCCCGGCCATCGTCCCATACACGACATCGACCGCATCGGCACGCACCGAAAGATAAAAGAGCGGCGACGGCGGCCCCTGCGGCGGACCCTGCCAGGCCGCGACCTGTCCGCCCAGCAGCGGCCCGACCAGCGCCGCCGCCTGGCCCGCGTCGAGACCCGTGAACGCGAGCCCGTGCGCCGCGCGCGCCGCACCGTCGAGCGCCGCGAGGCCGCCCGCGTAGAATGGCGCATAGGGCGGCGGCCAGTCGAAATAGCGCAGCATCAGCAGGCACTCGCCCGCGTCCTTGGCGAGCTGGTCGTCGACGAAATGCGCCACTCCCGCCGCCTTGGCACCGGGCAGCAGGACCTCGCCGAGCGCCGCGAGCGTCGCCGCCTGTGCCGGGGTCAGGACCTTGTAGGGCAGCGTGCGGGCGTGCGCCTCGGCCGCCGGGAGCAGTGCGGGTACGCCGCCGACCGTCGCGGCGACAAGACCGAAGCCTGTGGCCTTGAGGATATTGCGGCGATCCAGTTCCATGCCGACAGCGTGCGCCGACACCGGGACGCGACACAATGTAAAGCGCGGCGCGGCCCATGACACGCGGTTATCCCGCCGCCCCTGCTTTGGCCGCGCCGATGCGGCGGCGCAGCGCTAAGCTGACTCGCATGATCGCTTTCGACCTGACGCCCGAACAGGCGATGCTCCAGCGCACCGCGCGCGATTTTGCGACAAAGCATATCCGTCCACTGGTCGAGCGGACACGGCGCGACCCGCCGCACGACCCCTGGGCCCAGGTGCGCCCGGTGTTCGAGGCCGGCGCGGCGCTCGGGCTGACGAAAATCTTCGTCCCCGGGGCGCTGGGCGGGCTCGGCGGCAGCGCGCTCGACGCGGTCATCGTGCTCGAGGAACTGGGTGCCGCCGATGTCGGCATCGCGTCGGACTATTTCTCGCTGACCGCTACGATGCCGCTGATGCTCGCACGCGCGGGCGGCGACCGCTTTGTCGAGGCCTTCGCCGCTGCCCCCGCGATGCTGCTGGCAGGCGCGCAGAGCGAGCCCGATGTCGCGGGATCGGAGCTGATGCTGGCGGGTCCTGCCCCCGCCTACGGGCCGAAGCTGGCGGCGCGGCGTGACGGCGGCGACTGGATCCTCAGCGGCGCGAAATCGGCGTTCATCACCAACGCCGGGGTCGCCGACGCCTATCTGATCATCGCGCGCACCGACGCGACACTCCCGCTGATGCAGGGCCTGAGCCTCTTCTGGGTACCTGCCGAAACGCCGGGCCTCCGCGTCGGCGCCAAGACGCCGCTGATCGGCTGGCCGCTGACCAGCCACGCCGAGCTGGTCTTCGACGACGTCCGCCTGCCCGCCGACGCGCTGATCGGCATCGAGGGCGGCGCGGCGATGCTGTTCGCGCGGGTTCCCGAAATGCCCGTCTGCCTCGCCGCGTGCTTCGTCGGGCTGGCGCGCGCCGCGTATGAGTATGCGCTCGACTACGCCCGGCAGCGGCAGAGCATGGGCGCACCGATCGCCCGGCATCAGGCGGTGGCGCTCAAGCTCGCCGAGATGGCGGTCGAGGTGCACGCCGCGCGGCTGATGGTCTGGGACGCGGCGGCGGGCTGCGCCACCGACCCGATGGGCACCGCGATGTTCAAGGCCCCCGCCGCCAAGGCCAAGGCGGTCGATGCGGCGATCCGCTGCGCGTCGCTGTGCGTCGAGGTACTCGGGGGCTACGGCGTCACGCAGGAATACGAGGCGGGGCGCTTCCTCAACGACGCGTGGGTCGGCTGGTCGTGCGACTTCACCCGCGACGTGCTCTACCTCGGCATCGCCGCCGGGCTGTAGCCACGTTCGGCCCCCGCCGCGCGCAGCGCCTGGACCAGCTCGGCGACAGGGGCGCGGAGCAGCGCGCGTTCCCGAAAGGTCATGCTGATCTCGGGTGTCAGGCGCGGCGCATCGACGCTCAGCGCCGCCAGCCCGTCGCTCTCGGACACGAGTTGCGCGGGCAAATAGCTGAGATGATCGCCGTAGCGCATCAGGCCCTTGAGATAGCTCGCCGAATTGCTCGTCACCGACGGGCGCGGCGGCGACAGGCCCTGCTCGATGAACAGCGCGTCGAGCTGCTGACGCCATTTCTGCGTTGCCGGCGGCATCGCCCACGGCCACGCGAGCAGCGCGCGCAGCGGTTGCGCGCCGAGCAGCGTCAGCGGATGATCGGCGCGGACGAAGACTTCGAGGGCGTCGACGACGATGACCTCGGTCGAAAAATCGGGGTCGGCGAGGCGCGGCCACGAGCCGATCGCGACATCGAGTTCGCCGCGCCGCAACTGCGGCACGAGGTCGTCGACCAGCCCCTCGATGACGGTCAGCTCGATGCCCGGATGCAGCCGCTGGAGCGCCACCGTCACTTGCGGCATCAGCGCGCACGCGACGCTCGGCCCGATGCCGATCCTGATGCGTCCGGCGGCCGAGCCGCGCAGCGCGCCGATCGCCGCCTCGGCCGAGCGCAGCTGCGCCTCGATGGCCTTGGCGTGCATCGCCAGCGCCTCGCCGAACACCGTCGCGACGACGCCGACGGGGGTGCGGTCGAACAGCCGGACGCCCAGCTCCTCCTCGAGTCCGCGCAGGCTCTTCGACAGCGCCGGTTGGGTGAGCAGCAGCTTGTCGGCGGCCTGGCCGATGCTGCCGAGCTCGAACACCGCAAGGAAGTGCCGCAGTCGGCGCGATTCGATCAAGTCCGGTCCCTCCCGCTCTGCTTGTCGCGCCGCGCGCCCATAACCGCAAGTCAGGGGGCACCCGCGTGGTTTCTATGCGCCGCCCGCGCCCCGCGCCCTCGACAATGCCAGGCATGAGGGGGCGATGGGCATGACCGCGACGCAACGGATTCTCGCAACCGAAGCGGCGATCGGCATCGTCCCGAATGCGCTGGTCAGCGCGCTGTTCGTCTGGCTGCTGTTCCGCAGTGCGGCGGCGATCCCGCTGTGGGGGATGCAGGGCGTCGCGTTCGATCTCGTGCCGACGACCTTCATGCTGACGCTGATGACGACGTTCGCGCTGACGCTGATCGTGCGGGCGCGACGGCGCAAGGGACTGGCGCGCGCGACCGGCGCGGCGCGGCTGCCGCGCCATCTGGTGCTGCGCGCGGTCGCATTGGCGCTGCTGCTGTGCGTCGTGTTCGTGCCGGCGACGGTACTGCTGCTCGCCGCGACGTGGGGCGGCGACTGGAGCTATGGGCAGATGATGGTCTTCAAGATCGTCTATGGCGTCGCGGTCGGGCTGATCGCGACGCCGCTCGTCGTCCTTGCCGCACTGCGCGACTGACGTGCGGCTGGCGACCTACGCCTTCGCCGACGGCGACCGCGCCGCGCGGATCGAGGGCGACACCGTCGTCGATCTCGGGCGCGCCGAACCGCTGGCGCTGCTGCTCGGACAAAGGCTCGATCAGGATGGACCGCGCTGCCGCCTCGACCGGGCACGCCTGCGCGCGCCGATCCCCTGCCCGCCCGCATTTCTGGGCGTCGGGCTCAACTACCGCGACCATGCGCGCGAAGTCGGGCGGGACCTCGGCGCGACACCCGCCGTGTTCGCCAAGGGCCAGAGCGCGGTCGCGCCGCCCGACGGAGACATCGCCTCGCATTTCGCCAGCTTCGACTACGAGGGCGAGCTGGGCCTCGTCATCGGTCGCCGCTGCCACCGCATCGCCGAGCGCGACGCACGCGACCATATCGCGGGCTATGTCGTCGTCGACGACCTGACGGTGCGCGAACTCAACGCCCCCGACACGCTGGTACTCGGCAAGGGCGGCAGCGGTCACGGGCCGTTCGGACCTTGGCTGACCACCGCCGACGAAATCCCCGACCCGCACGACCTCGCGCTGACGACGCACGTCAGCGGCGCGCTGCGCCAGTCATCGAACACGCGTGAGCTGCATCGGGGCTGCTTCGAACTCGTGGCTTGGCTGTCGTCGGCGCTGGTCCTCGAACCCGGCACGGTGATCACGACGGGGTCGCCTGCCGGATCGGGCATCGGTTTCGCGCCGCCGCGCTGGCTGGTTCCCGGCGACATCGTCCGCGTCGAGATCGAGCGGCTGGGCCATATCGAACACCGCGTCGTGACGCCGTGATCCGCGACCCGGCCGCCGATGTCGCGATCATGGGCGCAGGCGCGGCGGGCGCGCTGTTCGCGGCGCGGCTGGCGGGGGCGGGCAAGCGCGTCGTCGTCCTCGACGCGGGCGCGCCGTGGACAATCGGCGACCTCGTCTCGTCGCAGCTGTGGGCGCGGCGACTGAAATGGGGCGGCGCGCCGGTGCTGCCCGGCGGCACCCACCCGTTCGGGCACAACATGTCGACGGGCAGCGGCTTCGGCGGCGCGGCGATCCATCATTATGCCGGTTGGCCGCGCCTTCACCCTGCCGACTTCACGCTGGGCAGCGACCACGGTGTCGGCCTCGACTGGCCGATCGGGTATGACGATCTCCGCCCGCACTACGACGCAGTGCAGGCCGAGATGGGCATTTCGGGCGATGCCGCCGCCGAGGTCTGGCGACCGCCGGGGGCACCCTACCCGATGCCACCGCTACCGTGGTTCGCGCAGGGTCGCATCCTGAAGACGGCGTTCGAGGCGGCGGGCCTCCGCGTCGCGCCCGCGCCGATGGCGGTCAATTCGGTCGAGTACGACGGTCGTTCGGCGTGCCTCCACGACGGCTGGTGCGACGCGGGCTGCCCGATCGGCGCGCTGGCGAACCCGCTGGTGACGCATCTGCCGAAAGCCGAGGCGGCGGGCGCGGTGCTGACGGCGCGCACGGCGGTGACGGGCATCGCCGTCGAGAACGGGCGCGCGGCGGGGCTGCACTGGGTCGACGGCACGGGCGCAGCGCGCTTCCAGCCCGCGCCGCGCGTCGTGCTGGCAGGCGCGGCGGTGCAGAACGCGCGGCTGCTGCTCGCCGCGCAAGTTGGCGGCTCGCAGGTCGGGCGCTGGTTCAACGGCCACAGCATTGCCAACGTCCACGGGCTGTTCGCCGCCGCGACCGAGTGCCATCGCGGGCTGACGGCGGGGACGCTGACCTGCCAGGACGCCTATACCAAGAACCAGCCGGGCAAGCCGCTGGGCAGTATCACCTGGGGCATCGCGCCGGCGGTCAAGCCCAACGACCTGATCGGCATCGCGATGACGCGGCCCGAGCTGTTCGGCGCGCGCCTCGATGCCTTCATCCGCCGCGCCAGCCGCCACCTCGGCGTCATCAACGGCATCGTCGAGAGCCTGCCGGTGGCGGCCAACCGCATCGAGCTGACAGCGACGAAGGACCGCTTCGGCGTGCCGTTGGCGCGCATCGTCCACTCGCCCGACCCGCGCAGCCTGGCCTTGTGGGAGGCGGCCAACGCGATGGGGCTGCGCGTCATGCGCGCGGGCGGCGCGCAGGAGGCGTGGGCGGGGACGGGGCGGGCCTTCGCGCACATCTCGGGGGGAACGGTGATGGGGCGCGACCCGGCAACCTCTGTGACCGACAGCTTTGGCCGCATCCCCGGCGTGCGCGGCCTCGTTGCGGCGGGCGGCGGGCTGTTCCCCAGCATCGGCGCGGTCAGCCCGACCTTCACCGTGCTGGCGCTCGCCGACCGGACGACGCAGGCGATGCTCGGCGACTGGGACGGGTTCGCGGCATGATCGACGATTTCGTCGAGAGGCATTTGCCGCCGCGCGCGCAGTGGCCGGTGCTCGATGTTTCAGGCTTGAACTATCCGGATCGGCTGAATGCGGCGACCGTCCTGCTCGACCATGCGGTCGGCGACGGCGAGGGGGCGCGGATCGCCGTCGCCAGCGATACCGGGACCTTGACCTACGCCGAACTCGAGGACCGCAGCGACCGCATCGCGCGCGTCTTGCACGACGACGGGCTGGTGCCCGGCAACCGCGTGCTGCTGTGCGGACCCAATGCGCCGATGCTGATCGCGGCGTGGTTCGGCATCCTCAAGGCGGGCGGCATCGTCGTCGCGGCGATGCCGCTGCTGCGCGGTGCCGAACTGGCGGCGGTGATCGCCAAGGCGCGGGTCTCGCACGCCATCGTCGACGCCGCCTGCGCCGAGGCCTGCGCGGCGAGCGCGGGATTGCGCTGCCTGACCTATGGCGACGGGACCCTCGAAGCGCGCCTCGCCGCCGCCGCGCCGGGGTTCGCGACCGTCGCCACGCGCGCGTCCGACCCCGCGATCGTCGCCTTCACCTCGGGGACGACGGGGACGCCGAAGGGCACGGTGCATTGCCACCGCGACCTGCTCGCCCCCGCCGACACCTTCGCCAGGGCGGTGCTCGGGGGCCCGCGCGGCGCGGTCTGGAGCGCGACGCCGCCGCTTGCCTTCACCTTCGGCCTCGGCGCGCTGATCCTGTTTCCGTTCCGCTTTCGCGGCACCGCCGTGACCCTGGGCGACACGTCCCCCGCCGGCATCCTCGCGGCGATCGAACGTCACCGCATCGCGATGCTGTTCACCGCGCCGACGGCGTACAAGGCGATGCTCGGCCACGGCGTCGCGGGCCACGACCTGTCGAGCCTGCGGACCTGCGTCTCGGCGGGCGAGCATCTGCCGCCTGCAACCTTCGCGGCGTGGCGCGCGGCGACCGGCGTGCCCCTCGTCAACGGCATCGGCGCGACCGAGATGCTGCATATCTTCCTCGCCGCCGCCGACGGTCCGCCGGGCAGTACGGGGCGCGCGGTGCCGGGCTATACCGCCTGCGTCCTCGACGCCGACAATCGCCCGCTGGATGTCGGCGAGGGGCGGCTGGCGGTGCGCGGGCCGACGGGCTGCCGCTATCTCGACGACCCCCGCCAGGCGACCTACGTCGTCGACGGCTGGAACGTCACCGGCGACAGCTACCGCCGCGATGCCGACGGGGTGTTCTGGTACCTCGCGCGCGCCGACGACATGATCGTCTCGTCGGGCTACAATATCGCCCCGCCCGAGGTCGAGGCGGCGCTGTGCAGTCACCCCGCAGTCGCCGAATGCGCTGTCGTTGGCGTCCCCGACGAAAACCGGGGCCAAATCGTCAAAGCCTTTGTCGTGCCGCGCGACGCCCCCGACGCGAACCTCGCGAAGGCGCTGCAAGACCATGTCAAGGCGGCCATCGCACCGTATAAATACCCCCGCGCCATCGCCTTCGTCGCCGCGCTGCCGCGCACCGCGACGGGCAAGATCCAGCGCCACCGGCTCCGCGAGGCAGACGCATGACGACCGACCCCCATGCCGCGATCCCGCAGCTCGTCTATCGCTATTGCCGCGCCCTCGACCGCCTCGACGCCGCCCTCCTCGACCGCGTCTTCGCGCCCGACGCCGATATCGACCTGGGCGCGATCTTTCGCGGCGATCGCGCCGGGTTCGTACCCGTCATGCAGGGCTTCATGGGGTCGATGCACGCGACGCGCCACGAGGTCGGCAACATCCTGATCGACCTTACCCCCGACGGCAGCCGTGCCGGGGTCGAGAGCTATGTCGTCGCGTGGCACCGCCTCGACGGCCCGGCAGGCCCGCAGGAATTGATCGTGCGTGCGCGCTACCTGAGCACGGCGGCGGTCGTCGACGGGGCGTGGCGGCTCGTCGCCCACAGCGAGGTCGTCGACTGGGGCGCGCTGAGCCCCGCGTCGGCGGCATGGTTCGACGGCAACGCCGAACTGCCCAAGGGCACGCGCGACCGCAGCGACGCCTCGTACCGGGTACTCCGATGAGGGTCTCGGTCCACGGCGGCACGGGGATGCCGGGGCACGACCTCGACCGCTGCGCGCCGTGACACCCGATGTCGTCATCGTCGGCGCGGGCGCAGCGGGGAGCCTCCATGCCGACGCGCTTGCCCGCGCGGGCCGCCGCGTCGTCGTCCTCGAAGCCGGGCCGTCGCGCGCCATGAGCGACCTCGTGTCGTCGCAGCTCTATGCCCGCCGCCTCAAATGGGGCGGCGCGCGCGTCGAGTTCGAGGGCAATCACGCCGGCTTCGGGCACAACCTCAACACCGGCTCGGGATTCGGCGGCGCGGCGCTGCACCATTATGCGACGTGGCCGCGGATGAGCGCCGACGCCTTTGCGGTCCGGAGCCCCTTCGGGCGCGAGCGCGACTGGCCGATCGGCTATGACGACCTGCGACCCCACTACGACGCGGTGCAGAGCGAGGTCGGCATCGCGGGCGACGCAGCCGCCGAGCCGTGGCGACCGCCGGGCGCGCCTTACCCGCTACCGCCGCTCAAACGCTTCAAGCAGGGCGACATCCTCGCGCGCGGCTTCGCCCACCTCGGACTGGCCGTCGCGCCGCTGCCCGCCGCGATCCTCACCGACTGGTTCAAGGACCGACCGCCGTGCCAGTACGACGGCTGGTGCGATGCCGGCTGCCCGACCGGCGCGCTCGCCAACCCGCTCGCGACCTATTTTCAAAGCGCCGTCGAGCAGGGCGCGACGATGCTCGCCGACGCCACCGTGACGCGGCTGGTGCCCGACGGGCCGGGGCGCGTCGGCGGGGTCGAGTATGCCGACGGCACGGGCGCGCGCCGGACGCTGCGTGCAGGCCTCGTCATCCTCGCTGCGTCGGCGGTGCAGAACCCGCGCCTGATGCTCAACTCGGCGTGCGCCGACTGGCCGACGGGCGCGGGCAACGCGCACGATCAGGTCGGGCGCAACTTCTTGCTCGATGCGCTGGCATTGTGCTACGGGATGTTCGACGAACCGACCGACAACCATCTGGGCGTCGCGGCGGGGCAGCTGTTCAATCGCGTCCGCTATGGGCAGGACCGCGAAGCTGCGCCGTTCGGCAGCTATCAGTGGCAGATCGGCCCGAGCCTCAAGCCCAACGACATCTTCGGCATCGCAATGACGCGCGCCGAGCTGTTCGGCGCGCCGCTCGACGCCTTCATCCGGCGCGCCGCGCGCGGCCTTGCGTCGATGGTCGCGATGATCGGCCAGCCCGCCGACCCCGCCAACCGCGTCGTCCTCAGCGACGCGCGCGACCGCTTCGGGATGCCGCTGGCACGCGTCCGCCACCGCCTCGACGACGCGACGCGCGCCCTGTGGCAGCATTGCTGCGACGAGGGCGCGGCGGTGATGCGCGCGGCGGGCGCGGTCGAGCAGTGGCACGGCCCGTTCAACGCCGGGCACCTGCTCGGCGGCACCGTGATGGGCGACGACCCCGCGACATCGGTCTGCGACAGCTTCGGGCGCTGCCACGGCATCCCCAACCTGATCCTCGCGGGCTCGGGCCTTTTCCCGTCATCGGGCGGGGTCAGCCCGACCTACACGCTGCTGGCGCTCGCGCACCGGTCGAGCGCGATGCTCAACGCGGCGTCGTTCAGCCGACGATCTCTGCGGGCGTGAAGAAATAGGCGATTTCGGTCGCGGCATTGTCGTCGCTGTCGGAGCCGTGGACGGTGTTTGCCTCGATGCTCTCGGCGTGGACCTTGCGGATCGTTCCTTCGGCGGCGTTGGCGGGGTTGGTCGCGCCCATGATCTCGCGGTAGCGCGGCACGGCGTCCTCGCCCTCGAGCACCTGCACGACGACCGGGCCCGACACCATGAAGGCGACGAGCTCGCCGAAGAAACCGCGCTCGCGATGGACGTCGTAAAAGCCCTCGGCCTGCGCCTGCGTCAGCCGGAGGCGCTTCTGCGCGACGATGCGCAGTCCGGCGGCCTCGATCATCGCGTTGACCGCGCCGGTGAGGTTGCGGCGGGTGGCATCGGGCTTGACGATCGAAAAGGTGCGCGTGACGGCCACGGGCGGTCTCCAGTCTGATACGGTGTCGGGGAAGCGCGCGTGCGGTAGCGGCGCGGGGTGCGAATGGCAAGCGCTGCGCCATTGCCTCGACGGTCAGCGCGTTACGACGACGACCCGCGTGGCGGCATCGGCGTCGCCGATGGCGCTGGCCTCGAACGCGACGGCGCGCTGCGCGGGCAGCGTTCGCAGGCCAACGACGACGGGCCAGCGATACGCGGTCCGGCCCCCGGCATCGACCAGTCGCGCCTCGATCTCGGGAAGCGACTGCGGCGCGGCGGTCGGATTGGCGAGCGTGCCGGTCAGCGCGAACACCGTCCGCCCGTCGCCGAGCGGCTGGCGGTCGACGATGAAGCGCACTGTCACCGCCGAGCGTGCGGGTGCCGGCGGATGAACCAGCGCGTCGAGCCAAGGCACGCGGGCAAGGTCGAGCGGCGGCAGGTCGGGCAGCCACATCGCCGCCGCGCCGGCGAACAGTCCGGCGGACAAGAGAAGCGCGAACAAGGTCTTGAGGACACCGTGCCCGGGCGGCGCAGTTTCCTCCGCTTCGACAGCATCGGTGGGCGGGCCGTGTGAAGGCTCGGCGGACGTGTCAACCAACTGTCGCGGCGGCGTCGCGTCGAAACCGGTACCAGGTGCCGTCGCGGCCAGCCCGGGCATCGGCGCGACCGGAGGCATCGCCGCCTCCGCTCCCAGCTCGAACCAGCGATGCTTGCACGACGCACACCGCATCGCGCGCCCCTCGGGCGGGATTGCGGAGTCGGGGAGCTTGTAGCGCGCGCCGCATTCGGGGCAGGAGACGATCATCGCGGGGGAGGTTAGTCGCGCCCGGTCCGCGCGCCAATCCCACGCTTGGGACGGTGCAGACATCCTCCCCGCCTTTCGGGGAGGGGGACAGCGCCGCTTCTTCAGCGGCGTGGTGGAGGGGCAACGCGGCGAGTTGCTCCGATTACCATTTTCTCCCCGTCATGCTGGCGCACACCAGCATCCAGCGTCGGGCAAGCGGACGACGCGTTCTCCTGCCGCGCGGTGGATGCTGGCGTGCGCCAGCATGACGGGGTGAGGGCGTAGATCGGTACCGCCCCGGTCTTGCCTCCCTGGCCCCCGCCCGCTAGCCCACGCCCACCATGCACGACATCAAAACCATCCGCGCCGACGGCCCCGCCTTCGACGCCGCCCTCGCGCGGCGGGGGGTGGCGGCGGTGTCGGCAGCACTCATTGGCATCACTCACAACGTCAATCTTGCAAAAACAAGATACGAAGCTGGAGTTGCCCGGAAACGCGAGCTTGGGCAGCGTATCGGCGAATTAAACAAGCAAATTCTGACTGTCCGGCGCGCCGATGAGGGAAAGCATGTACTCAGTGAAAAGCGGGCCGCTCAAGCTGAGTGCAACGACCTAAATTTTGCGCTCGGGCAGCTGATGGAAGATGCGACGCGCGAGAAAACCGAACTTGAATTGCTCCATGGGGAGCCGGAACAACTTAAAGCGCAGCTGATCGAAAGCCTGGCCGCCCTCCCCAACCTCCCCGCCCCCGAAGTCCCCAACGGCCTCGACGAGACGGGCAACGTGCTTGTCCACGAACGCGGCACCAAGCCCGCGTTCGCCTTCGCCGCCAAGGAACACGACGCCCTCGCGCTGCGTCTCGGCTACGACCCCGATGCCGCCGGCGCAATCGCGGGTGCGCGCTTCGCCGTGCTGAAGGGGCCGCTCGCGCGTCTGCACCGCGCGCTCGGCCAGTGGATGCTCGATACGCAGGTTGCCGCCGGTTATACCGAAGTCATCCCGCCCCTGCTCGTCAGGCAGGAAGCGGTGTTCGGCGTCGGGCAGCTTCCGAAGTTCGAGGAGGACCTCTTCAAGACCACCGACGGGCGCTACCTGATCTCGACGTCCGAAGTGTCGCTGACCAACCTCGTCCGCGAGAAGATCCTCGACGCCGACGACCTGCCGCTGCGCTTCACCGCGCTGACCCCGTGCTTTCGCTCCGAAGCCGGGTCGGCTGGACGGGATACGAAGGGCCTGATCCGCCAGCACCAGTTCGAGAAGGTCGAAATGGTGTCGATCGTGCGCGACCAGGCGGCCGCGACGCTCGAGCACGAGCGCATGACGGCGTGCGCCGAGGCGATCCTCGACGCGCTCGGCCTTGCGTACCGGCGCATGCTGCTGTGCGCGGGCGACATGGGGTTCGCGGCACGCAAGACCTACGATCTGGAGGTCTGGCTGCCGGGACAGGGCCAGTATCGCGAGATCAGCAGCTGCACCGACTGCGGCGACTTCCAGGCGCGGCGCATGGACGCGCGCTGGAAGACACGCGGCGAGAAGGGCACGAAGTTCGTCCACACCTTGAACGGCTCGGGGCTGGCGGTCGGGCGGACACTCGTTGCGGTGCTCGAGAATTATCAGGAGGCCGACGGATCGGTGCGCGTTCCCGACGTACTGCGGTCGTACATGGGCGGGGTAGAGCGGCTGGTACCGGGCGGCTGACTGAACGCCGTCATCCCGGCGAACGCCGGGACCCACCTCCCGAGGTTCAGGTGATGGGTCCCGGCGTGCGCCGGGATGACGAGTTTTCGGGTGCAGTTGCGGCGGCGCGCACGCTTCCTACATCGGGAACAACATTCCGCTTTTCCCGAAAGAACACCCCCACGTGAGCGATTTTCCCGACTGGCACGGCACGACGATCGTGTCGGTGCGCAAGGATGGCCGCGTCGTCATCGCCGGTGACGGCCAGGTGACGATGGGCCAGACAGTGATGAAGGCCAATGCGAAGAAGGTCCGGCGCTTGGGCGAAGGCGGCCTCGTCATCGGCGGCTTCGCGGGGGCCACCGCCGACGCCTTCACGCTGTTCGAGCGGCTCGAGGCCAAGCTCGAACGCTATCCCGGCCAGCTGACGCGCGCGGCGGTCGAGCTGGCGAAGGACTGGCGCACCGACCGCTATCTGCGCCGCCTCGAAGCGATGATGATCGTCGCCGACAAGGACGTGACCCTGGTGCTGACCGGCACCGGCGACGTGCTCGAACCCGAGGTGGGCGTCGCGGCGATCGGTTCGGGGGGCAATTTCGCCCTCGCCGCCGCGCGCGCCTTGGCGGACAGCGCACATGACGCCGAGGCGGTGGCGCGGCGGGCGATGGAGATCGCGGCGGGGCTGTGCGTCTATACGAACACCAATTTGACGGTCGAGAGTATCGGTTGATGAGTAGCTACGATCCGCAGACGCTCCCTCCGTCGGCTTCGCCGCCACTTCCCCCTGAAGGGGGAGGAGCAGGACAGGCGCGTTCCTCCCCCTCTTCAGGGGGAGGTGGCGGCGCAGCCGACGGAGGGGGCGTGGCACGCTCCGACCTTCCCTTCGACGCCCTCACCCCCACCCAGGTCGTCGCGGCGCTCGATCGCTACATCGTCGGCCAGCGCGACGCCAAGCGCGCGGTCGCCGTCGCGCTCCGCAACCGCTGGCGGCGGCAGCGGCTGGGCGACGACCTGCGCGACGAGGTCAGTCCCAAGAACATCCTGATGATCGGCCCGACGGGGTGCGGCAAGACCGAGATCAGCCGCCGTCTGGCGAAGCTCGCCGACGCGCCGTTCCTCAAGATCGAGGCGACCAAGTTCACCGAGGTCGGCTATGTCGGTCGCGACGTCGATTCGATCGTCCGCGACCTCGTCGAGGAATCGATCCGGCTGGTGCGCGACAACCGCCGCGCGGGCGTTCGCGCCAAGGCGGAAGAAGCCGCCGAGGCGCGCCTGCTCGACGTGCTCGTCGGCAAGGACGCCAGCGAGGCGACGCGGCTGGCGTTCCGCGACCGCTTCCGCTCGGGCGCACTGAAAGGCCGCGAGGTCGAGATCGAGGTCGCCGATACCGGCGGCGGCATGAGCCTCGACATCCCCGGCATGCAGCCCGGCCAGGTCGGCATGATCAACCTCTCCGACATGCTCGGCAAGGCGATGGGCAACCGCACCAAACGCCGCAAGATGAGCGTCGACGCGGCGTGGGACGCGCTGATCGCCGAGGAGAGCGACAAGCGATTGGACGATGACGACATCGCGCGCGACGCGGTGCGCTCGGCGGAGGCCAACGGCATCGTCTTCCTCGATGAAATCGACAAGATCGCGGTCAGCGACGTGCGCGGCGGTTCGGTCAGCCGCGAGGGCGTCCAGCGCGACCTGCTGCCGCTGATCGAGGGCACGACGGTCGCGACCAAGTACGGACCCGTCAAGACCGACCACATATTGTTCATCGCCAGCGGCGCGTTCCACACGTCGAAGCCGTCGGACCTGCTCCCCGAATTGCAGGGGCGCCTCCCCATCCGCGTCGAACTCAAGGGCCTGACGCGCGAGGATTTCGAGGCGATCCTGACCGACACCGAGGCGTCGCTGATCCGCCAGTATACCGGCCTGCTCGGCACCGAAGGCGTGCGCCTCGAATTGACGCGCGACGGCATCGCGGCGATCGCGCGCACCGCCTTCGAGGTCAACGCCAGCGTCGAGAACATCGGCGCGCGGCGGCTGCAGACGATCATGGAAAAACTGCTCGAAAGCGTCAGCTTCGACGCCAGCGAGATGAACGGCCAATTGGTGGTCGTCGACGCCGCCTATGTCGAGCGCGAGCTGGGCGACATTGCGCGCGATACCGACCTGTCGAAGTTCATCCTGTAGCGGTGGCCGCGCCGCCGCGCACGCCCGACGGTCGCTACATCGTCGTGCGCGGGCGGTTGTGGCGGGCGAGCAACCCCACGCTGACCGAGGCCGAGCGCGGGCCCCTCGTCGCGAGGCTGATGGATGCCCGCCGCGCGGTGCGCGCGGCGCGGGGCGACGTCGCCAGGCTCGCGGCGGCGCGCGCGGCGGTAGATGCCGCCAAGGTCGCGCTGGGCGAACGCGGCACCCCGTGGTGGACCGACGGCGCGCCCGACTGCAACCGGCGGATGGCGGCCAACATGGTCTATGCCGATTGGTACCGAAATCTGGCGGTCGTCGCGTAACCCGAACCGGCAAAAACGCGAACAACCCTGCGCCAACCCGGAGCGACGCCATGACCGCAACATCCATCACGGCCGATGACAGCCTCGCGACGCGCGGTGCCGCCGGCGCGCGCGTCGGCCGTGCGGCGACCATCCTTGCTTACGTTGCGCTCGTGCTGATCTACCTCGTCTTCGGGCTGTCGAAGTTCACCGCCGAGGAAGCCAAGGCGCTGGTCGGCATCGTCGCACCGAG
>CAXTSL010000027.1:0-31109 GCA_964246975.1 uncultured Sphingomonadaceae bacterium | reverse complement strand
CCGGCCCGAGCACGACGGTCATCTCGCCCGCCGGGGCGGCGACCGCGTCGAGGTTGACCAGCGCCTGCTGCAAGGCGATGTCGATGGCCTCCGACCACACCGCCTCGTCGAGCAAAGTGTCGTAGAGGTAGCGGCCGCCGAGCCCGTGGAAGCCGGTCTCGCGGCGGTCGCCGTTCTGCGCGACGATCTGGACGTTGAGGCGCACCAAGGGCCGCACGTCGTGCGCGCGGTGGCCGTCGGCGCGGACGATCTCGACCACCGACCAGCTGCCGAGCAGACTCACCGACACTTGCGCGACGCGGGGGTCGCGGGCGCGCGCAGCGGCGTCGATCTTTTGCAGCAGCGCGATCTTAGTCGCGAACGGCACCGCGCTCAGCGGATCGGCGTCGGTGTAGAGCTTGCGGTTGGTTCCCGGCGGCGGGTTGAGCGCGGCATTGCCGCCGTGGCCCGAGCGGACGACGGCGATGGTCTCCCCGGCGCGACGAATGGCGGCGTCGCTCAGCTCGTTGGCATGGGCGTAGGCAGTGGTCTCCCCCGCAACGCCGCGCAATCCGAAGCCCTGAGCGGTGTCGAAGGTCGCCGCTTTGAGGCGTCCGTCGTCGAAGCTGAAACTCTCGCTCGCGACATATTGCAGGAACAGCTCGCCGTCGTCGCAGCCGTGCAGCGCGTCGGCGACGAGGCGGCCGGTCCGAACCGGATCGAGCTCGGAGTTGCGGTAGAAGATGCCGGCGGGGTCGATCATGCTCATCGCGCCGATATAGGGCGCGGCGCGCGACGGCGACAGGGGCGAGTTTGGCTCAGTCGAGCGCGTCTTGAGCAGCGGGCGCACGGTCTGGGGCAGCTGCCAGAATTGCCGCAAGATCACCGGGCAGCGCACCTTTGGTGCGACGCACGAAGAAATGCGCGCTTTCCTCGACGGCCCCGACCTTCTGCGCGACTGCAGCTGTAATCCATTGGTTCAGCGAGACACCGTCTTCACGCGCCAGTCGGCTGGCAGCATTTTTGACCGAAACCGGCAACTTCAAGGGGTAGGCGGCGCGGGGGGGCATCATATTCTCCTCAGATACTCTCCGGGCGTCAGCACGTCGATTCCGAAGCGCGGCGCGGCACGTCTGAAATCACGGCGATTGAAGGTGATGATGGCCTCCGCTCGTCCGTTGATCGCCGCTTCCAGGACCATCTCGTCATCGGAGTCGTCAAGTTGGGGTCGCCAGCCAAATCGAATCTCTACCGGCTCAATCGCTGCCGCCAGTGCCGCGAGGGCGGCGTCAACGGAGGCTAGGGACAGATCGCTCGCAGCACGTTGCTCAGGCCGCTTCAGGACTTCCTCGTACTCCAGAAAAAGCGCAGGCGTGGCCAATGGTACCAGCAGACCCCGTGCTACTCTGAGGAGTACCTGGTTCGAAGCACCAAGGCGGCTGCGGAATGCTGAGGCAATAATCGCCGTGTCAATGACGACCCGCATTCGAGCATTTTAAGACATCTCATGCGATGTCGCAACTGCGGTTGCAATCTCGACCGGTTTGGAGTGCGATACCGGGAGCAGGGAGACCAACGATGCAGCTGTCACGACGCGCGACACTCGAAGGTGCGACCCTGCTCGCTGCGGTTGCACCGCTGTCGGGCGTCGCGGCGAAGGGGTCGCCGCCCGCCGACGCGGTGGCGCAGGCGGCGGCGGTGCGGACAGGCAAGGTCGCGGCGGCGGCGCTGGTCGAAGCGGCGATCGCGCGGCTTGAGCGGGTGAATGCGCGGATCAACGCGGTCGCCTATCCGAACTTCGAGCGGGCGCGCGCCGCGGCGGGCACGCCCGGCCCGCTGACGGGCGTGCCGACGCTGATCAAGGACAATCTCGAACAGGCGGGTCTGCCGTGGACGAGCGGGTGCCGGGCGCTGCGGACGCGGGTCGGCAAGACCGACTCGGGTGTCGCGGCGGCGATCACGCGCGCCGGCCTCGTGTCGATCGGGCGCTCGACCCTGCCCGAGTTCGCGCTGCTGCCGACCACCGAGCCGCTGAGCACCGGGCCGACGCGCAACCCGTGGAACCTCGCGCATTCGAGTGGCGGTTCGTCGGGGGGCAGCGCGGCGGCGGTGGCGGCGGGGGTCGTCGCGGTGGCGCACGGCAACGACGGCGGCGGTTCGATCCGCATCCCGGCATCGTGCTGCAATCTCGTCGGGCTCAAGCCGTCACGGGCGCGCATGGCGGGCGAGACCGGCAACTGCAAGGTCACCGACTTCGGCGTCAACGGCTGCCTCAGCCGTACCGTGCGCGATACCGCCGCGTGGTTCGCGGCGTGCGAAGGCCAAGGTTCCGATGCCGCCTATCCGCCCGTCGGGCTGGTGACGAGCGCGTCGCCGCGTCGGCTCGACATTCACGTCATGCGCGCTTCGGCGACGGACGTCGAACCGCATCCCGAGGTGGCAAGCGTCTTCGAGGCGACGCGCGCGCTGCTGACGAAGCGCGGTCACAAGGTCAGCGACGGTCGCGCGGCGTTCGACGGTCCGGCGGTCGCCGCCGCCTTCGACGCGCTGTGGAGCGCGGGCGCGATCGGACGTCTGAAGGCGGCATCGGACTTCGCCGGACATGCGGTCGACGCCAGCGAGGTCGAGCCGCTGACACTGACCTGGGCGGCGCACGGCGCGGGCTTTGGCGAGGCCGGGGTGGCGAAGGCGGTCGCGACGATGCAGCTGCTCGAGCGCCAATATGCCGCGCAATTCGACAGCTTCGACGTGCTGATGACGCCGACGCTCGGCGCGCCGCCGGTCGCCATCGGCACCCTGTCCCCGGCGAAGACCTACGACGCGCTGAGTGCGGCGCTGCAGACCTATGTCGCCTATACGCCCGTCGAGAACGCCGCCGGGGCGCCTGCTATCGGCCTGCCGATGGGGTTCTCGACCGACGGCCTGCCGATCGGCATGCAGTTCACGACGCGCCCCGGCGGCGAGCGCGTGCTGCTCGAACTCGCCTACGAGCTCGAGCACGAGATCGGCTGGCACCGCCTGACGCCCGGGGTCTGGGTGGGGTGACGCGGCGGCTCGATCCCGACCTGCTGCTGCGCGCCTATCGCCTCGGCGCGTTTCCGATGGCCGATTCGGTCGATGCCGACGACGTCTTCTGGGTCGAGCCGAAGAAGCGCGGGATCATCCCGCTCGACGGCTTCCACCTGCCCCGCCGCCTCGCACGGACGCTGCGACAGGACCGGTTCGCGGTGTCGGTCGATACCGACTTCGCGGGCGTCATGCGCGCCTGCGCCAGCGCCGCGCCGGGGCGCGCCGACAGCTGGATCAACGCCACCATCCTCGATGGCTATGCCGCGCTGCACCGGCGCGGCAACGCCCATTCGGTCGAATGCCGCATCGACGGCGAACTCGTCGGCGGGTTGTACGGCGTCAAGCTCGGCGCGGCGTTCTTCGGCGAGAGCATGTTCAGCCGGGTTAGCGATGCGTCGAAGGTCGCACTGGCGCACCTCGTCGCGCGCCTGCACGTCGGCGGCTTCCGCCTGCTCGACACGCAGTTCCTCACCGCGCATCTCGCGGGGCTGGGCGCGGTCGAGGTGCCGCGCGCCGCCTACCGCGCTCAGTTGGCGGGCGCGCTGTCGGCGACCGGTGACTTCTTCGCCCTCGACGGCCTGGCTTCGGCGGGCAGCGACCGCGCGGTGACCGTGTCGGGGCCGGTGGCGGGAAAGCTCATCGCGCAGCTCTTGACCCAGACGTCGTAGAGCGGGTGTTCGAGCGGGTGGAGCGACGCGCTGGCGTACATCCACCCCGAATACAGCCGCACCGGCCCGGCGCGCCGGGCTTCGTCGATCTGCAGGAACGCCCCCGTCAGCTTCGCCTCCCACGGCGGCGTCGTCTCGCAGGCGCGGACGCGGATGGTGAGACGGTCGAAACTCACCTGCTCGCCGGGACGCGCGCTGAAGCTCTCGGTGCGCCCATTGCGCTTGTTGAGCGCGGCGAAGGTCACGACGCGTTCGGGCATCGGCGTCAGGCGCGACGGCGGCACTGCGGCGGGCTTCGGCGTGGGTTTGGCGGCGCGCGACACTGGCGCGACGACCGGCGGTGCCGCCTCGGCCGCAGGCGCGCCCGCCAGCAGCAGCGCGAGCAGCGGCCAGATCAACGTCGCGCCGTCACTTTGCCGCAGGCGGTGCCGCTGCCGTACCCGCCGCACCCTCGGGGGCGGTGCCGGTGCGGTTGATGTAGCTGCCGATCAGCCCCATCAGGTCGGTCGCGCCCTGCGTATCGCTGATTTCCGCGCCGGGCTTGAGGACTTCGGGGTCGCCGCCGGGGGTCAGCGAGATATAGCTGCCGCCGAGAATGCCTTCAGAGGTGATCGCGGCGCTCGAATCGATCGGCAAGCGGACCTTGGGGTCGATCGACAGGTCGAGGACCGCCTGGAAAGTCTTGGCGTCGAGGCGCGAGCCCGTCACCGTGCCGACCTTCATCCCCGAAACGCGCACGTCGGTCCCCGCCGAAACCCCGGTGACGTTGGGGAAGCGCGCCGCCAGCGCATAGCCGCCGCCGGCACCCTGTCCGGTGCGGTTGTACGCGAATACGACGAAGCCGACCGCGACGACGATCACCACCAGCCCGATCAGCGCCTCGACGATATTATCCTTGAGCAGGGCTCGCATCTATTCGGGGCTCCACGCCTCATAATCGCCGGTCGCCCGCGCCCGCTTGGCGGCGACGGCGAGGCTGCCCGACGGCGCGTGCGCGTGCGCGGTGCCGGTCAGGTTGGGCACCCACGGCTTTTCCCAGACGCGCGGCTTGATGGGGAGTTCCGACGGCAGCGTGTCGACGGTCTTATGCAGCCACAGATACCATTCGGGTGGCACGCGGCTCGCCTCGGGTTCACCGTTGAAGATCACCCAGCGGCGACCTGCCTTGGAACCGTAATAGATGTTGCCCTGCGCGTCGCGCCCAACCTCGGTGCCGGTGCGCCCCATCGTCCAGCGCGTGCCGAGGCCCGGGCCGTTCCACCACGTGAAGAGTGTCGAGAGCAGACCCATGATGCGCGGGGTTAGAGCCTGAAAACGGGGGCGTTGGCAAGCGCGTCAGGGCAGTGCGTAGTCGACCTTGTCGCCGGGGCGCAGCCCGATGCGCGCCGCTTCGCCCGCGTTGAGTTCGAGGACCGCCGCCGTCGGCCCTGCCGAATAGACGAAGTTCTTCGAGAAAGGCTTGGCGTCGGCGGCGATGTTAAGGACGCGGCGATCGGGACCGATGAAGATGATGTCGAGCGGCAGGACGGTGTTCTCCATCCAGAAGCTCACCGGTTGCGGCGTTACGAAGGGGAAGATCATCGCCTGATCGCGCGCCATGACGCGGCGGAACATCAGCCCGGCCGATTGCTGGGCTGGAGTGCGCGCGAGTTCGGCGGCATAGCGCTTCTTGTCGCGCCCGACGAGCAGCGTCACGGTGATGCGCGGCAGCGGCGGCTGCGCGGCGGCGATGACGGGGGCGAGCGCCGCCGCACCAGCGGGTGGCAAGGCGAGGCACAGCAGGGCGACCAGCCGAAGCAGGCGCATCAGGCGGAACGCCGTGCGCTGCCGGGGCCGCTCAGCCATTCGACCGCGCTGCCGTCGGCGGGCGCGTCGTCGTCGATCTCATCCGCCACGCCACGCACTCCGAGCAGCACTGCCAGGGGGCCTTTCTGGCCCGGTGCGATGCGCGCCGTCAACAACTGCCCGGGCACGAGTTCGAGAAGCCCGGCGCGGCGCACCGTTTCCATGTGGACGAAGATGTCCTGATCGCCGCCGTCGCGGACGACGAAGCCATAACCCTTGAGGCGGTTGAACCACTTGACCGTCACCGGTTCGGGCGCGCCGGCATTGGCGATCAGCGCGGCCGGATCGACGCGCGTCGCCGAACGCTGCACCGCGGTCTCGGGATCGGGGCCGATGGCGGTCGACAGGTCGAGGCTGACGATGCGCCGCACCTGACGCCCGCGCTCGCGTTGCATGGGAACGCAGACGAGGGTCGCGCCTTCGGGCAGCGTCCGCCGCCCGACTTCGCGCACCACGGTGAAATGGACGAGAATGTCTCCGCTGGCGTCGTCGGGGACGATAAAACCATAGCCGCGCACCGCGTCGAACCATTTGACGGTGCCGCGCACCGACGCTTCGCTGGTGTCGAGCATCGGCGAGTCGGCCTCCGCAGCCGTAGCTACGTGCACTTGAAGTTCCGTGTCGTCGTCTGCCATCGCATACCCGGTCACACGGCCCCCCACGCAACCCCCTTCTTGCCAAGGCGGCTTGTTAACACAAGACTACGGCCCAACGATACCATCTTGTTGCGAAACGCGCGACGAAGGTTCTATTCGTGCGCCGCATGATGCGGCCACGATGGAGCGGGCCATGGAATTGACGGGCGAAAGCCGTATCGCGGCACCGCGCGAGCGTGTCTGGGACGCGCTTAACGATCCCGAAATACTTGCGCGGTGCATCGAGGGGGTCGAATCGCTGACCCGCGCCGCGGACGAGGCGGGGCGGACGCGCTTCGACGGCAAGATGATCGCCAAGGTCGGCCCGGTGCGCGCCACCTTCGCGGGCGCGGTGACGGTCACCGACCCCGAACCGCCGCGCCGTTATGTCCTCGTTGGCGAGGGCAAAGGCGGTGTTGCCGGTTTTGCCAAGGGCCAAGCCGAAGTGACGCTGGCCGAAGATGGGGCCGACACGCTTCTGGCCTACGCCGTCACGTCGAGCGTCGGGGGCAAGCTAGCGCAGCTCGGCAGTCGCCTGATCGAGGGCACCGCGAAGGGCTATGCCGCGACCTTCTTCGAACGCTTCAAGGCCGAGGTCGAGGGACCGGCGGTCGTGGCCGACGCCGGTGCGGCGGACGCGGGCCTCGTCGAGGGACAGGCGGCGATCGCGCCGCCGACCACGACCGGCGCCGACCCGCAGGCGGTTCCGGCAGCCGAGGCGGCGCGCGGCGGGCTGTCGCCGCTGGTCTGGGGCGGCGCGCTGGTGCTCGCCGTCGTCGCGGTGCTGGTCTGGCAGCTGACGTGAGCGATACCGACGACCTCGGCCCGCTGCTCGATGCCGCGCGGGCGTGGCTGGCGGCGGGTCACGGCGTGGCGATCGCGACGGTGATCGAGACCTGGGGATCGGCCCCGCGCCGCGAGGGCGCACACCTCGTCGTCCGCGACGACGGACTGTTCGAGGGGTCGGTCAGCGGCGGCTGCGTCGAGGGCGATGTCATCACCGCCGCGCTCGACCTGATCGCCGGCGGCGGTTGGGCGCGACTCGATTACGGCGTCGCTGACGCACAGGCGTGGGAGGTCGGCCTGGCCTGCGGCGGGCGCATCGCGGTGCTCGTGCAGGCGGTGGTCGATGGTGTGTTCGCCCCGGCACTGCTCGACAGCATCGCGGCGGCGCGCGACGCGGGGCGGACGCTGGTGCTGGCGACCGACCTCGCGAGGGGCACGACGACCGAGGCCGCCCTGCCTGTCGAGGCCGCGTTCAACCGCAGCTATCCGCCGCCGCTGCGCCTCGCGGTGGTCGGGGCGGTGCATATCGCGCAGGCGCTGGTGCCGTTCGCGCGGGCGCTGGGGTACGACGTGACGGTCATTGACCCGCGCGGGCTGTTCGCGGCGGGGCCGCGCTTCGAGGGCTTGCGCATCGACAACCGCTGGCCCGACGAGGCGCTTGCCGCCTGGGCACCCAACGCCGCGAGCGCGGTGGTGGCGCTGACCCACGATCTTAAGCTCGACGACGTGGCGCTCGCCGCCGCGCTGCGCTCGGACGCCTTCTACATCGCCGCGCTGGGGTCGCGGAAGAACCATGCCGGACGGCTCGAACGGCTGCGCGCCCAGGGTTTCGACGACGCCGCGCTGGCGCGGGTGCGTGGGCCGGCGGGACTCGACATCGGCGCGAGCGGGCCGGCCGAGATCGCGCTGTCGGTCGCCGCGCAGATGGTCGCCGTGTGGCGGGGAAACGAACGGAGCAGGGCTTGAGGTTCGGACCCGTCGCGCTCGACGCGGCCGAGGGCGCGCTGCTGGCGCACGGGCAGCTGGTCGGTGCGGTGCGCTGGGCGAAGGGCCGCGTGCTGTCGGCGGCAGACCTGGGCGCGGCGCGCGCGGCGGGCTTGCGCGAACTGGCCGTTGCCCGTCTCGATCCCGGCGACGTTGCCGAGGCCGAGGCGGCAATGCGGCTGGGGGCCGCGCTGGCGGGCGACAACGTCGCGGCGCTGCCGCCGGTCCACGGGCGGGTCAATCTCGCGGCGACCGCGCTGGGGCTGGTGTGTGTCGCGGCGGGGGCGGTCGACCGCCTCAACGCCGTCGACGAGGGGCTGACGCTCGGCACGCTCGGCCCCCATGCACGCGTCGCGGCGGGCGACCTCGTCGCGACGGTCAAGGTCATTCCCTATGCGGTGCCGGCGGCGGCGCTCGAGGCGGCGCTCGGCGTCGCGGTGCCGCTGCGGGTCGCGGCGTTCCGGTCGGTGACCGCCGACCTCGTCGCGACGATGCTCCCCGGCGTCTCGGCGAAGGCCAGTGCCAAGACCGACGCGGTGACGCGCGCGCGTCTCGCCAGCCTCGGCGTCGGCGTCGGCACCAGCGCGGCCTGCGCGCACGAGGCGAGCGCGCTCGCGGCGCTGCTCCGTGCCCCGACCGCGGCGGCGCTGACCCTCGTCATCGGCGCGTCGGCGACGGTCGACCGGCGCGATGTCATCCCCGCCGCCATCGTCGCGGCGGGCGGCGTCGTGACCCGCGTCGGCATGCCCGTCGATCCGGGCAATTTGCTGTGCCTCGGCCGGATCGGCGAGCGTGCCGTCATCGGCCTGCCGGGATGCGCGCGCAGCCCGCGCCGCAACGGCTTCGACTGGGTGCTCGAACGCCTCGTCGCGGGGCTGCCGGTCGGCGACGCCGAGATCGCCGCGATGGGCACCGGCGGGCTGCTCCCCGAGGCCGAACGCCCGCAGCCGCGCGCCGCGCGGATCGCCCCCGTCGGTCCCCCCGGCCCCGTCGGCGCGCTGATCCTCGCGGCGGGCCGCTCGACGCGCATGGGGGCCGCGCACAAGCTGCTGGCGGACCTGCACGGCAGGCCCGTCGTCGCGCACACCGCCGATGCGCTGATCGCGGCGGGCCTGCCGCCGCCGCTGGTCGTGCTCGGCCACCGCGCGACCGAGGTGCGCGCCGCGTTCGGCGACCGCCCCGCGATCTTCGTCACCGCCCCCGACTTCGCCGATGGCCTCGCCGCGTCGCTGCGCGCCGGGCTCGCGGCGGTGCCGGGGGCATGGCGCGGCGTCCTCGTCTGCCTTGGCGACATGCCGCGCGTCGCTCCCGCGACGCTGCGCCGCCTCGCCGCCGCACTGACCGACGCGGCAGGCGTCGCGGTGCCCGTCCACGACGGCAAGCGCGGCAATCCCGTCGCGTGGGGCCGCACGTACTTCACCCGCCTGCGCGCGCTGACCGGCGATGTCGGCGGCAAGGCGCTGCTCGCCGAAGTCGATGCGGTCGAGGTGCCAGTCGACGACGACGGCGTGCTCATCGACGTCGACACGCCCGCCGCGCTCGCGACGCTCCTCGCCGCACCCCTGGACCGTGCGCACGCATGACATCGCCGGCGCGAAAGGCCTCGACGAACGCATCCCGATCGGGGCAGTCTTCGAGCGGCCATCGCGCGACGCGATGAGGCCGGGGGGATGACGATGGAAATCGCAAGGGGCGCGCCATGACACTGCTGCTGATCGCGCTCGCGGCCTTCGTCGGCACGCATTTCGCGCTGTCGCATCCGCTGCGCGCCCCGCTCGTCCGGGCGTTGGGCGAGGGCGGTTTCGCCGGCATCTATTCGCTCGTTGCCGCTGCGACGCTCGGCTGGGCGGTGTGGGCGTGGCGCGCGACGCCCGTCGACCCGCTGTGGACCGCGCCGCAATGGGTCTGGTGGCTGGCGATTCCGGTGATGATCTTCGCCACCATCCTGTTCGTCGGTTCGCTCGCCGCGCCCTCCCCCGCGCTGATGGGCGCAGGTGCGCTGGCGTCGCGGCCCCCGCGGGGCGTCCAGACGATCACCCGCCACCCGATGATGTGGGCCTTCGCGATCTGGGCGGTGGTCCACGCGACGGTGTCGGGCGACGCGCGCACCGTCGTGCTGTGCGTCGCCATCGGCGGGCTGGCACTGGTCGGCGCGCGGCTGCAGGACGGCAAGAAGCGCGGTCAGCTCGGCGAGCACTGGGCAGCGCACGAGGCGGCGACGGGCTTCGTCCCCTTCGCGCGGGGCCTGGGCAATCCGGGAGCCATCGCCATCGGCGGCGGCACCTTGCTGTTTGTCGTCGCCACCTGGCTGCACCCGGTCGCGGGCGGCCCCGACATCTGGAGCATGCTGCGATGAAGACCGAGACCGAAACCGTCTGGATTACCGGCGCGTCGTCGGGCATCGGCGAAGCGCTGGCGCATGCCTGGGCCGCGCGCGGCGCGAACCTCATCCTGTCCGGGCGGCGCGTCGACGCTCTCGAATCCGTGGCGGCGGCGTGCGGCGGCGAGACTTTGGTGCTGCCCTTCGAGACGACCGACTACGACATGCTGCCGATGATCGTCGCGCAGGCGGAAAGCTGGCGCGGCGGCATCGACGTGCTCGTCAACAACGCCGGCATCTCGCAGCGCAGCCTCGCGCGCGACACGGGTTTCGACGTGTATCGCGCGCTGATGGAGGTCGATTTCTTCGCGCCGCTGCGGCTGACGCAGCTCGTCCTGCCCGCGATGCGCGCGCGCGGTTCGGGGCATTTCGTGATGATCAGCAGCCTTGCGGGCAAGGCCGGGTCGGCGCTGCGCTCGGGCTATTGTGCCGCCAAGCACGCGCTGATCGGCTATTCGGACGCGCTGCGCGCCGAGACGGCGCATGAAGGTATCAAGGTCACCGTCGTTACCCCCGGCTTCGTCCGCACCGCCATCGCGTCGAGTGCGCTGACGGCCGACGGGTCGCAGCGCGGGCGCGAGGACGCCAATATCGCGGGCGGCATCAGCGCCAGCGAGGCCGCCGAGCAGATTTTCGCCGGGATCGACGCAGGCACGCGCGAAATTCCCGTCGGGCGCGGTCCCGAGATGGGCCTGCTCCACCTGCTGCGCAGCGACCCCGAGCGGCTGTTCGACGCGATGGCCGCCAACGGGCGCGAGATCGCCACCGCCGCGAGCCTGCCATGACGCGTCACCGCACCGTCGGCGGGCGCATCCGCTACACCTCGAAGAAGCCCGAGCTGTTCGACCAGGAGCGCGGCCGCGAGGATTTCGCCTTCACGCACCACGCCGACGGTGCGGTGACGATCCGCGCGCATTGCGAGATCGACGAGCCGACGCCGACGGTGATGCGCGACATCCTCTATTCGCTCGACGCGCACGGGCGACCGCTCGATTGCCATGTCCGCCTCAGCCTCGATGACGCCTTTCTCGGCAGCGGCTGGCTGCGCTTCGGCGATGGCTTCATCGAGTGCGAGAGCTTCGGCCCCAGGACCGGGCGGATCAGCCAGCGTGTCGAGACGGGCGGGGCCTTCGACGGCTTCGGCACGCACCCGATCGTCGGCGACGGCTATCTGACACGCTGTATCGACACGAGCCGGGGGCCGCACCGCCGCAGCATACGCGTCTTCGTGCCCTCACCCGACCATCGCGGCGCGACCCCGCCGCAAATCGCCGAAGTGAAGATCGACCTCGAATATGTCGGCGACGAAGAGCGGACAGTCGCGGCGGGCACCTTCGCCTGCCGCCATTTCCGCTTCGTCGATCCGCACGGCATGGGCGGCACGACGCACCCGCCCTATGACATGTGGGTCACGGCGGACGACGACGCGGTGTTCGTCTGCGGCGGTGTCGGCGGCTATATGGCGACGTGGTACGAGTTGATCGAACTGACACGTTGAGTCTCGCGCGCCCGGTTGCGACCGCGCGGGGCAACGGTCAGGCATCGCTCCGACGCGGCACCGCGTCACGCACCGGATAGCGCCCGAGCGTCAGCAGCAGCGGCGGCGCGACGACGAAGCACGCCGCCGCCAGCCATAGCGCGCCGTCGTAACTTCCCGTCGCATCGTGAATATGTCCGAACAACGGCGGCGCGAGGCCGCCGGCCAGCAGCAGCCCGATACTCTGCAGCGCATAGACAAAACTATAGTGGCGAAGGCCGAAGTAGCGCGCCGTCAGATAGGCGATGAGGTCGAACTCAGAGCCCGCCGCGAGGCCGAGCAGCACCGCCGCCGCGCCTGTCGCGAAGCCGCCCGGCAGCACGTCGCCCGCCAGCGCGACGCACGACACGGCGGGCAGCAGCAGCACCGCCGCCGCGACGCCCGGAGCCCAGAAGCGGTCGAGCAGCAATCCCGTGCCGACGCGCCCGAGGATCACCGACAGCCCCGCAAGGCTGGCATAAAGTGCCGCGTCGCCCGGCGTCATGCCGCGGTCGGTGAGCAGTGGCACGAGATTGGGAATCAGCCCCGCGATGCCGACGGTCACCGCGGCGAAGACGATCAACATTACCCTGAAGCGGTAATCGCGGAGCGCGGCGGTACGGGCGGGGTCGGTCGGTGCCGTCGCGGCCTGCGGCGCGGCAGCGGGATCGCGGAACAACAGCGCGACCAGCGGCATGGCGATCAGCAGCACGCTGGCGCCGAGCATCGCATAGCCCGCCGGCCAGCCGTTCGCGGCGACGACGCGCGTAACCAGTGGCGGCGCGACGAAGCCGGTGATGCCGGTCCCCGCCAGCGCGAGGCCCAGCGCCGTGCCGCGCCGCGCCGTAAACCACGTCGCAATGCCCCGCGTCCAGGTCAGCGGACTCGTTCCCGCGCCGAGCAGCCCGACCGCGAACCAGCCGAGATACCAGCTCGTCAGGCTGCCGCCGGTCAGCGCCAGCGAGGCCAGCGCGACGCCCAGCCCCGCCTGCGACGCCAGCCCGACGCGGCGCGCGCCCCAGCGGTCGGCGGCAATCCCATACAGCCAGCCGACCGCAACGATGGTCAGCATCTGCACCGCGATGCCCGACTGGATCGCCTGGCGGCTCCATCCCGTCGCGGCGGCGATCGGTTTGACGAAGACGCCCAGCGTATAGAACGGCAGCGCCGAAATCCCGAACATCGTGCCCACCGCGCCGCCCGCGACGATGCGCCAGCCGCGCGCGAACTCGCTTGTGGTGTCGCTGCCGGTCACGTGGTTCCCCTCGCGGCGAGCCTAGCATCTTCAAGTCCGAGCAATGCGGCTCTGCCGCCGCGCTCCACCCTGCGGATAAGCGGCGACGCAAGCGGATGGGCGCACGGCTTCGCGCTATGCCCGGACCATGCCGATCATCCGCGATCTCGACCCCGCCGCCATTGCCGTCCGCGTGCCCGTCATCGTCGTCGGTGGTGGGGCGTGCGGGCTGTGCGCGGCGCTCGCCGCCGCCGACGCGGGCGCGCGGGTGCTGGTCGTCGAGCGCGACGCCAGCCCGCGTGGTACCACGGCAATGTCGACCGGACTGATCCCGGCGGCGGGAACACCCGAGCAGGCGGCAGCGGGGGTGGTGGACAGCCCCGCCCGCCTCGCCGACGACGTGCTCGCCAAGGCCGGCGGCGGCGATGCAGCGGTGGTGGCGCGGCTGGCCGCGGAGTCGGCGGCGACGGTGGCGTGGTTGCAGCGCCACGGCGTTCCGCTGTCGCTCGTCGACGGCTTTCTCTACCCCGGCCACAGCGTCCGGCGGATGATGGGCACGCCGAACCGTACCGGCGAGGAGCTGATGGCGGCGCTGCTCGGCGCGGCGACCGCTGCCGGGGTCGACGTGCTGACCGAGGCGACCGTCACCGACCTTGCGATCGACGGCGACGGTGACGTGATCGCAGTGGTCGCGCGACGGCCCGACGGGGCGCGCGAGATCATCGGCTGCGACGCGCTGATCCTCGCCTGCTCGGGGTTCGGCGGCAATGCCGCGATGGTCGCGGCGCACATCCCCGAGATCGCGGGCGCTGTCTTTCACGGCCATGCGGGCAACACCGGCGACGCGCTGGCATGGGGACGCGCGCTGGGCGGCGCGGCGGCCGATCTCGACGCCTATCAGGGGCATGGCGGCCTCGCCTATGGCCACGGCGTTCCGATCCTGTGGCCGCTGATCATGGCGGGGGGCTTCCAGGTCAATGCTGCCGGACGGCGCTTCAGCGACGAGGCGCTGGGCTATTCGGTGCAAGCGGCGAAGATCGTCGCGCAGCCGGGGTCGGTCGCCTGGAGCATTTACGACGAACGCTGCCACGGCGTGATGCTGCAGTTCGACGATTATCAGGATGCGCTGCGCGCGGGGGCGGTAGTCACCGCCGACGATATCGCGGGGCTGGCGCGTTGCTCGGGCCTCCCTGCCGATGCGCTCGCCGCGACAATCGCCGAGGTCGCCGCCCTGACGCGCGGGGAAGGCACCGACGCCTTCGGACGCGACTTCACCGGCCACCCCGAACTCACCGGCTCATGGCATGCCGCGAAAGTGACCGGCGCGCTGTTCCATACGCAGGGCGGCCTCGTCGTCGACGCCGACGCCCGCGTCCTGCGCGCCGACGGGAGCGCCTTGCCCAACCTGTTCGCGGGCGGCGGCGCGGCGCGGGGCATCTCAGGATCGGGTGCGGCGGGCTATATCGCGGGCAACGGCCTGCTCACGGCGACGGGGCTGGGGCGGCTGGCGGGGCTGGCGGCGGCGCGGCAGATATCTGGGCATCCGCCATCGTCTCGCGCTTGAGGATGTTGACGATCGCCTGGCGCACCTTCGCGTCGGCGATCGGGCCCGACGAGACGATCATCGCTGTGCCCGGCATGTTCTTCTGCGGGTCGGCGATATAGTGCGAGATCGTCGCGTCGTCCCAGACGAGGCCCTTGCGGCCCGCCGCGACGATCGCGTCCGAATAGGCGAAATTGGGCACGCTCGCCGCCTTCTGGCCGAAGATCAAATAGAGGTTGGGGCCGACGAGGTGCGGGCCGTTCTTCGCAACGCTGTGGCAGAAGCGGCACCATTTATAGGTCTCGGCCTTGACCGCGCGCTCGTACGCCGTTTCGGGCGGCAGCACGACGCGCGTCGCGGCGACGAGATGCGACGTCGTGCCCGCCGGTGCCGCGACGGTGGTGCCCATCGCCCACGGCGTCACCTTGAACAGCGCATGCGGGCCGTACGCCCCGAGCACCAGCAGCGCCACCGCGACGACGGGCGCGAAGACCCGCACGAACGGCCCGAGGCGGCGGGGTCGGGGGTCTGCCTGCCGCCGCCGGTGGAGCAGCGCGCCGACCGCCCAGACGCCCGCGACGATGGCCAGAAAGATGCCCACCGCGCGCGGCCCCGGTGCGGGCGAGCGGAAGGTCGCGAACGAATAGACGGTGATGATCGCCGAACCGAGGACCTGCGGCCCATAGCCCGGCGGCAGGACGCGCAGCAGCCCGCGTCCGTAGCGCAGCAGCGTGTAGACCCCGGTAAGCAGCGCGGCGGCGTTGAGGGTGATCAGCATGAACCCCATGCCGGAGTGGAAATACCCCGTGAACAGCCAGACCGGGCGGCTGCGCTCGATCAGCGACGGGAATGGCGGCAGCGGCCCGAGATGGATCTTGAGCCCGTCGCCCCACGCGAAGAAGACGCCGAGGAACGGTGCCGCCAGCATCAGCAGGTACGAGATCAGCGCGAGACTGCGCCCCCAGTGCCAGACCCCTGCGCCGAGCCCGGCGGGCGCGGGCACGCCATTGTCGCGCCGCCAGTTCCACAGCCGCCAGACGACGAGGAGCAGCAGCGTCGTCCCCAGCACGTAATGCCAGCCGCGCAATTGCTCGCGCAGGGGTCCGAAACGGTCGCTGCGCGCCAGCTGCGCGGTCAACGCCGAATGGCTGAGATAGACTGCGGCGATCGCCCAGCCGCCGATCTGCGACGCCCGGCTGTATCCCGACTGCCCGATGGCCACCCGGCACTTCCCCTTCGACCCGAGCCTAAAGGCTAGGCGCGGCGTATTCGGTGCGGCCTGCGCTTGCCCGCATTATCCGCAGGGTGGAGGATTTACCCTCCTAGACCTCGCCGGTCTCGATCGCCGCGATGGTCGCCCAATACTCGTCGCCGCCGAGCCCCGCGACCTCCTCGCGCAGCACCGCCAGCACGCGTCCGATCATCGCGGTGCGGCGCGCGTCGCGTAGCGTTCGCTCGGCGAGATCGGGATGGTGCGCGTCGACCGCGCCGTCGCCGAGCCAGCCCGCCGCCTTCCCCAGCACTTCGAGCGTGTCGACGCGATCGCGCAGCACCGCGACTTCGCTGGTCAGCGCGAGCAGCATGGCGACCAGCCGGTCGATCGCGGGTTGGTCGTGGAACGCCGGGCGGCCGCCCTTGACGTGGCGCGGCAGGCTGTCGGACGGGCTCATGCGACGCGCGCCAGCAGGACTCCGAAACCGCGCGCCTTGGCGGCGGCGGACTCGGGCGAGACGCTCTCGTTGTTCTGGCTCTGCCGCACGACGTCGGCGGTCAGCAAATCCTCGACGACGGTCTCGCGCGCGAAACCCGCCGCGACCGCGAGTTCGGCGAGATCGAGCTGGCGATAGCGCCGCCAAAACGGCTCGTTGTTATAGTATGTTTCGTTTTCCTGGAGGAAGACGCCCCACGGGTCGGCACCGCGAAAGCTCGGCTGGTCGATGTGGAGCATGATGCCGCCGGGGCGCAGCAGGCGGCGACACTCGGCGAAGATCGCGGGCAGGCCCCGGCCGCTGGTTTCGTGGAGGACGATGCTGCTGGTGACGAGGTCGAACGACTCATCGGCGAAGCCCGTCGCCTCGGCGTTGCGCTGGCTGAACTGCACCGCCCTGCCCAACCCCTCGGCGCGCGCATGGCCATAGCGCAGCAGCGCCGCGCCGACGTCGATGCCGTGGACCTCGGCATCGGGGTAGGCATCGCACCACGGCAAAGTCGCGTGACCGACGCCGCAGCCGATATCGAGGATGCGGCGTGGCGCGAAGCCGGGGGCATGGCGCTTGAGCCACGCGACGCCGAGCTGCCCGACCGCGTCGTTCAACCCGCCCATCAGCCCCGACATATAGAGATAGACGCCGCGGTCGTAGATCGCCCCGGCGCTCATGCCCGCCCCCGGCGCATAGCCGCCCGGCATGCAGTGGATGTCGAGCGCCGCGACATAGCCGGGCACGACGACGCCGGGGTCGAGGGTCAGCGTGCCGCCGGCCGGAGCGGGGGCGGCGGCGGGTGCGCTCGCCTGAGCCGCCGCCTCGACCGCCGGGACGACGCTCGCCCAGATCAGTTCCTGGCTGGTGCGCCGCGCCGAGATGTAGAAGCGATACCAGCTGTCGGCCTCCATCGCGGCGCGGATGTCCTTGGGGTTCTCGGGCGGGCGCCCTTCGGCGCGCGCGAAGTCGGGCGCGGCGCGGCGGTCGAAGACGATGCGGTTGCTCGGCATGAGCTCGCCGGTAACGACGTTCCTGAGCGCAAAGGCGAATTCCTGCCGCGCGCGGTCGTCGGCGTTTCCCACGATGAGCGCGGCATGCGGAGTCTGGGCTTCGAGGCGTTTCACAAGGCGTCTCCCACGATAACGCGCAGCGCCGCCGCCTCGTCGACGACCTCGGCGTATTTGGCCTGCAGATCGAAGAGGTTGGCTTCGTGCGGCGCGGCGTGGCGGTCGGCGCAGGCGTCGCGCACCACCAGCGGCACGAAACCGTGGCTGAGCGCGTCGAGCGCCGAGGCGCGCACGCACCCCGAGGTCGAAAACCCGGTGATCAGCAGCGTATCGACGCGCCGCGCGTTGAGCGTCGCCGCCAGCGAGGTGCCGAAGAACGCGGAAGGGTATTGCTTGGTGACGACGACATCGCCCGCCTGTGGTCGGAGCGTCGGCGCGAAATCCGCCATCGGCGAGCCCGCGACGAAGGCCTTCAGCGCGGGAACCTTACGATAGAATAGCCCGCCGTCGATGCCGCCGGGCTGATAGACGACGCGCGTGAAGACCACCGGCATGCCGCGCGCGCGCGCCGCCGCCGCGAGCCGCTCGTTCGAGGCCAGCGCCGCCTCGCCCGCCGCATATAGTGGCGACGCGGGGTCAAGATACGCCACGCAGACATCGACGATCAGCAGCGCGGGCGACGTGCCCGGCGCAAGGTGGCCATCGAACGCGCCCGCATAGTTCGCCGCGAGATCGTCGCCAACCGTCATCGAAAGCGGGCGTTCAAGCTGGTCATACGCCGGTATCGTGCCCGACCTAGGCGCAGTACGTGGCGCACGGCAGTCCCGCTGACCACCTGCCGAACACCTCAGCCAGCGGCAAGTGCGCCGCGCCGGGTCGCGCGGCCCGCGCGCCACCGCATCAGCCAACCACGGCGCGCAAACCAGCCTTGACGCGGCCCGGCGGGAACGATGCCGAGCACCGGCACGCCGCTGGCGAACTCGAGATCGCGCGCGCCGAGCACTTCGCGCCCGACCAGCCCGTCGAGCAGCGCCGCGACGACCGCGAGCATCGACCCGAACAGCGCCGCAATCGCCGCCGCCAGCGGGACGTTGGGCGCGACGGGATCGGAGCTGGCGATGGCGTCGCCCATCACGACCAGCCCGCTCTCGCTGCGGTCGGCGAGCAGGTGCAGCCGGGCTGCGGTATCCTCGATGCGCCCGAGATCGGCGCGACGCAGCGCAACGAGGCGCTGTGCCTGAAGGATCTGCAGCGATGTCGGCTGCTTGGCGAGCAGGCGGGCGCGTTCGGCGTTGAATTCGGCCTCGGGGCGCGACACGCCCGACCGCGCCAGACCATTGATGCCGCCAAGCCGCGCGCGTGTGGCCGCATCGGCCGCCGCGAGCTGACGCAGCAGCGCCGCGCGGCGCTCGACGAGCGAGACCAGCCGCGGATTCGACGGCCCGAGCTGACTGCCCTCGAGCTGCAGCGCATCGTCGACGGCGGCGAGAGCCTTGCGCAGCTCGGCGGTCAGGGTCGATTGCCCCGCTGCCCGCGCGCTCGCCTGCGCATCCTGCATCGCGCGCTGCTGGCGCGGCACGACGAAATCCTGCGACGCCTCGAAAGCGCGGCGGTCGAGGTCCTCGCCGGCGGCGTCGAGTGCGGTCCCCGACGCGGCGAGCACATCGCGCAGCTTGCTCTCGGCGGCGGCGAGGTCGGTGCGAGACTTGACCGCCAGCGCGTCGAAGCGCGTCGCGCGGCTCCTGGCGCCCTCGGTCGCCATTTCGAGCGTTGTTTCGACGAACGCCTCGCGGATCAGCCTGACGATCGCCGCTGCGGCTTCCGGATCGGGGGCTTGATAGAGGATTTCGAGCGTCCCGCTGTTTTCCAGCGGATAGGCGGCGGTCGCCCCCTGGATGCGTTGCGCCGCCCACGACCGCACGTCGCCCGCGCCGCCCGTCGACGCTGTCCAGGCATCGACGATCGCCGGATTGGTCGCCCAGCCGAGCTTGTCGACGACCTTGCCCGCGACGCGGTCGCCCATGACGAGCAATTGCTGGGTGCGGATGTACGACGCGACGTCGTGCTCGTTGAGCAGCTGGCCGGTGACCATGTCGGGCTTGACGACCTCGAGCAGGACGCGGGCGCGCGCCTCGTAGGTCGGCGGCAGCCGCGACGCGAGAACGACCGCCGCACCGACACAGACGACGAGGCAGAGCAGCAGATGCCAGCGCCGCACCCAGAGAATCTGCCAGACCTGAACCAAACTCATCGTTGAACCGAACTCATGCGCCAGTCGCTCCGGCCGCTTCTACGGCGCGGCAGGCCAAAGTCCAAGCGCTTGCAGACCACGGGGCCGCGCGCCATCTTCGCCAACTCACAGGGGGCCACGACATGAGCAGCATCTACGACTTCGCCCCTGCCCTGCCCGACGGCACGCCCGCGCCACTCAGCGCCTATCGCGGCAAGGTCATGCTCGTCGTCAACACCGCGAGCAAATGCGGCTTCACGCCGCAATATGCCGGGCTGGAGGCGCTGCATGCCGAGCTGGGCCCGCGCGGCCTCGCGGTGCTCGGCTTTCCCTGCAACCAGTTCGGCGCGCAGGAACCCGGCGATGCGGACGAGATCGCCAGCTTCTGCACGCTGAATTACGGCGTCGACTTCCCGATGTTCGCCAAGGTCGCGGTCAACGGACGCGCCGCGCATCCGTTGTACGCCTGGCTCAAGGATCAGGCCCGCGGCGTCCTCGGCAGCCGCGCGATCAAATGGAACTTCACCAAGTTCCTGATCGACCGCGAGGGCCGCGTCGCGGCGCGCTTCGGTCCGACGGTCACGCCCGCCAAACTGCGCGGGGCAATCGAAAAGCTGCTGTGAGCCGCTAGTTCCGGACCTCGGGGCGCAGGATGTAGCGCCCATCCTCGAAACCGCCGAACATCTGCTTGATCGCCGGATGTCCGACCTCCTCGGCGCCGTCCTCGCGGATGAGATTCTGCTGGCTGACATAGGCGACGTACGCCGACTCGTCGTTCTCGGCGAGCAGGTGATAGAAAGGCTGATCCTTGCGCGGGCGCACCGGTTCGGGGATCGCCTCCCACCACTCGTCCGAATTGGCGAACTCGGGATCGACGTCGAAGATGACGCCGCGGAACGGGAACAGCTTGTGGCGCACGACCTCGCCGATGCCGAAGGTCGCCATCGGCATCGGCCCCGGAACGGTAGCGATATTTTCCTGTGTCATGACCCGACCTCTCGGGCGACAACGCACGCCCTGCGCCACAACATATAGGATGACGGGGGGTTTCGTGAAGGGGCCTGCGCCCAAGGCCACGAAGGGGTTGGCAAGCCCGCCCGCGCCGCGCTATAGGCCCACGCTCGACCGGGCCGACGGCCCCCAGCGCCCGATGCGGAGAGGTGCCAGAGTGGTCGATCGGGACGGTCTCGAAAACCGTTGTGCGTGCAAGCGCACCGTGGGTTCGAATCCCACCCTCTCCGCCACTTCGGTATAAGGCTGGGCACTGCGGCTGGCAGTGCTCCCGCCCCGCCTGCGGCGGCAAGCGTCCGCAGCAGGTCGGGCTTCGACCCCATGATGCGAACTTCTCCTTCGGCTACCTCGACGCGTTGGGCGAATGCGCGAAGGTGGTCACGGCGGTAGCCGCCACCCGGCAGACGCATCCGCTGGCGCGCTGTTTGCGCGAACTTGGCGAGCATCGGCGCGGTAATTGCCTTCTGGCCTGCGCTTTCCATCATCGCTGATGCCCGGTCGGCATCGACCCGCGACTGGTCTCGGACGGCCTTTAGGCTGGCGATGCGGCCCTTCAGGTCGGGATCGTCCAGATCGGCAACGCCGCTCTCTATGGCGTCGTAGAGCCGCTTGAGGCGGAGGTCTGTCTCCGTCGCCCGCTTGTTCAACTCGGCGATGTGATCGCGGCGGCGCTCGGTGCGCTCCTGCCGCCGGTCGAGAACAGTCGCTAGGACCATCTCCAGCCTTGCCGGATCGAGCAGCCGGTCCTCAAGGTGCTTGGCGACCAAGTCGTCCAACTTCTCCATCGGGACCGTCATGCCAGCGCAGGCAGTCGGCCCCTGCCGCGCCTTGGTCGAACAGGTATAGTAGCGATAGCGCCCGCCCTTGCCGGTCCTGATGGTCATGGCCCCGCCGCACTTGGCGCAATGGATCAGGCCGGTCACCGTTCGCATCCCGGCTCCACCCGTTCCGGCTCTTCAACCCTGCCGCAACCTGCGCGCCCCGACCGCGCGCGTTGCACCGACCGTTTGCCTTCCCCGTCCCGGCCAAACGGTTGGGATTGCCGCCCGCCCGGCGGATGGCCTGATGCACGTCGCCGACAAAGGTCTTTGACCGCTGGCGCACGGCCCTCGGCGTGCGAGACGCACCCCGGTCGCGAATCTTGCCGGGACGGATGCGGAAGTGGTCTTCATCGGTCGCCATGACGCGACGATCGAGGGCGGGAATCACGAGCGCAAGGCAGTAAATCGAGGCGTAGGGCCGACGCGTGTAAACGCTTTCACGCGGCGGCAAACGGCGGTCCTGCACTCTCCGCAATGTGCGGTAGGTGCCGCTTGAGGCATTGATAACAAACGAAAAAACCAGGTCAGCGCCACCCGCGCACCTTGTAAACGGAAAAGCGCGACGCCAAAAAACAATGTGCAGACAAATACTTAGGGGCAATGCCCCGGCAGCGAGGAATCTCGCTTTATCTTGCCGTCACTTTCTGAGGACCGTTCACCCGACTCCTCAACTTAAATCCAATCCGCTTTGATATCCCTCAGCATGCAATTTCCGGAGCGATTCCAGCGCCCGCAGGCTCTGCTTTTCGCTTGGAATGCGCACCGGTACTGACGCAGCCACGTCAAGAATCCCGATCTCAGTTGCTGTAAGGAGACGCTTTGCAGCGCCCCATGCCTTCGCACTGGCCCAGAAATCCTTGCCCGCGTTCACGACTGCTGTCTGTGCTTCGATGCCGTTCAGCATCCGCTGATCCTTGACGGCGGAACGCTTCGTTTCTTTCTGATCCTCTCCCGTAATCAGGGCTTCCTGCCAGTCATCCGGCCAGTTGATTTTCAGACTCTGGACTCGATTCCAGCATGCCTGCTGCTTCGCCCATTCGAGCGGGTTCGGTATTTCGCTGGCCACGCCCATGATGATCGAATGGACGGCTTCCGACGCGATGGTCAGCAGTTTGGCAAGCTTGGAATCGAGCCCCTGCGCGCGCCATATTCGCTCGAAGTCGACAAACCGACCGAGCTTCTCGGCGTCGTGTGCGAGCTTGGCAATCGCATATGGAACGACGCGCGATCGGATACCGCCGCCCTGATACCACGGCTGCTCAGAGACGATCTTTTCAGTTTCGCGGAACACGATCGCCTTCGCAATCGCGTGCCTGTAGAACGCTTCATTGAAGCTGTCGGACTGCTTGATCCAGTCTCGGCCGATCTCCTTAGCGAACTCGGCAAAATTCTTCTGGGAACCCTTGCTGACGATATCGGGATGACCGCGCCACGGGTTCAGAACCTTGGCCAGATCGGTCTTCGATATGAGCTGCTGCTTGGGGTATTCGGTATCGAACTTCCGGCGCTGCGCGCCAGTCAGAAGGGCTCTGGCGTCCTGATACTGCCCACGGGCACGCTCGTAATACCATTTGGATTCGCGAAACGAACCATCCGGCGACGGTGCAAAAATACGACGCGAAAACTCCTCCATGCGAACATGAAACGGGTGGTTCGCAAAGAAGTCCGCTGCGTTCACGCGGTTCTGCGTGTTGGCATATTCCGATATTTTCGGAACCACGTCGATTGCCTGCGAGGGCTGGACGATCGACAGTTTCATCTGGACGAAAAGCCGAGAGAGATCGACATCCTTCTTGCGACTCGCCACATGGATAGACGCTGTCGTTTGCCCACCGTTGACGATCTGGAGGTTGCGAAGCCCAGTCAGAACAAGCCCGCGCTCGTCTTCGCGTGTCACGACGCCCTCGGCAGTGGCCGTCACCCCGTTATTATAGGCGAAAAACATTCCCGGATCGTTTTCGATCGTATTTCGGATGCCCTTGTTCACGCCCGCGCGCGCCTGGAGGAAAACGCGGACGTTCTGCTCCAGTAATCGCGCTCCCCATCGATCATAGATCGCCGCCAGCTGCGGTCCCGAAATCACGGCAAGATACGCTTCGTATCCCGCCTCGTTCAGATGGGCTGGCAGCGCCGGTATCGCGCCACCAAAATCATTTTCCAGATCGATCACAATCTCTTCGCGACCAAATCCTGACGCAGCAAAGCGATGAAGGCGACCGATATCCCAGACACTGAAGGTGACGGGCACCCCTTCATGTTCGCCGCCCTCGCGACCATCCACGCGCGCGCTGAGCAGCCGATTGCTGATAAGGAATATGCGAACCTTGGAAACGCCCTGCCACCGTTTGGCGATCATGTCCGCCAAGCCGAATCCGGGATCGTTCTCTTCCAAGCCGTTTCGGAAACGCGTGTCGAGGGCCTTGGCCAGAAATGCAGTCGCGCGCTTGAAGATCGTATCCATCTCGGAACCGGTCAGCGTTGCGAGTGCGGGGTTCTGGCTGAAGTCCGCAACGATCAGGCTGAGCGTACCGTCCGCCGACATCGGATCGCCGCCATAGCCGTCCACGCGCAACCCGACGCTCTTGTAACGCGCTGCGTCCGCCGTCTCCAACTCGCCAGCATCGATCAGATATTCGCAGAAGCGGTCGAAGAACGCATCCTCGACATACTCGCCGTCCGCATCCGCGGACGCCAAGATCTCCTGAAAGAAATCGCGGTGAAAATCATCCAGCTCAATTGTCATGCGTCGATCCATCTAGCGCGAGGCGAACGGCGTCCGACGTGACCCGGAAAGGCTCGCAATCAGGGAGAGCAATCGAATATCGAACTTGGCTGATGGCAAAAGTCAGCAGGGAAGGTGTTATCGCCGGGAAGCCCTCGGCCACCCTGTAAATTCGGGACGGACCTGAGACGAACTGGAAGTCGGAATAACTATCGCTCCAGCTGAATCCTGACGCGATGATGAGGCTTTCAAAAAGGTCTGCTGCCACACTATCGGCGCTGGCAATCCGGTTTTGAAGCTGCATGGCCAAGTCCGTCAGACAGAAGGCGTTTGGGGCATCGGCGGGTGCCTGAGACAGTTCGGCCACGTGGAGGAAGAGTGCGTCAGTTCCTTCGGTGGAAAGCTGGTATTCGGACGAGATAGCGACGTGTGGTGTTGCGGCACCCCTTCGGGCCTTTGCTTCGATGCAGACGCGCCCCACCTCAAAATCCTTCGGGGCGCCAAGCGGGCCACGCCATGCTGTAAGCGCATCAATCAACGGGACGACCGGCAGCAACAGCTCATCGAGAACAAGAAGCTCGCCGATCAGGCCCTTCTGTTCCTCAATGGAAAGGCGACCATCGGCACCTCCGCGCAGTAGATGGTGCCACCGCCAGGTCCGGGCCAGCGCATGGGCGACGGCCTCAGCCTCGCTGGATGCGCGCGCGGTAGACGCGATGATATCAAGGCAGAGCCGATGAAAGATGTCGCGTTGCGCCGGATCGAGCAATCGAAGCGCCAGCAGACGGCTGCCATCCGCCTCCTGTTCCGATAGCGTGATTTCAATTCCTTTGAGGCGCGGTAGTCGTTCGGTGGGTGACGCCTCGGCACCGTGGCGCAACAGCAGCAAATGGCGACGATCTGCGTCGCGCGCCCAGAAGAACCCCCAAGGCATGCTCGCATCGACCCGCCGGGCGCTGAGCGTATCGGTCACCTCGGGGGCAGCCAGCTCCTTCCAAGGGTCGTTAGTCGTCATCGCCGGCCATATCTTCCTCGTCCAGCTCGTCGCTGTAATTCTCCCGCCACCACGTCGTGTTCACAACGTAGTCGACGCGCTTCTCCTCCATCTCGGTTCGGGGAAAACTGATGCTCCAGGCAACCACCGGCTTTTGATTGCTGAGATCGTCGCCGTCAGGACCGATCGTCAGCAGGTGAACAATCAGTAGCGGGCGGTCACGAACCTTCCGATAGATGCTGTCGGGGAAATTCTCCTTGCCGGAATGACGATTGCGATAATCCTGTTGCGCAGCGTCGATCTGGGCGTCGGTCAGACCGGCCTTTTCCGTGCCGCGCGATGCAACACGCTGCTTGTTTGTCACACGAAGGGTGTTGCCGGGGGTGCTCCGCTTACCCGCACTGCGCCGCTGACAATGGATCGGAAGGCCAAGCGATATATCGGTTACGCCCTTGGGGTCGTGGCTCCTGACGCTCGCCAACAGCACATCCCACGAGGCCAGTTCTGTCTCGCGCCGGTCTTCGATGTATCGCCGCACGGGTCCGGGGTCGGTCAGCATCGACCCCGGATGATTCTGAAACTCGGAAATGAAATCCTCGATGGGGCCAGGAGGGACGTTCCTTACCAGCCATCCCCCGGACACCTGCTTTGCGGATGAAGCCGGTGCGCCTGCTTCGGCCATTCGGTCAATCAATCTGCGCGCCGCCATCCGGTTCGCGTCAAGGCTTGCCGCATCCCATTTCAGGGTTGCGGTCTCGGCAAACTTCTCGCCAAGGCCGATCGAAACCCGCAGCTTCTCGCCAGACCCCATCTTGTTGCGGGCCGTTACGATCAGCGTGTCTGGGTGGCTCCGCACCTTGAGGCCGAACTGTTCCGGAGTCGCATTCGCGGCCTGCATGCTGCGCAGCTCCTCACGAAGCTCCTCGATCGCTTCCGCGATATGGGCATACCAGCCGGTAGCCTCCTCCGGCATCCATATGCGGCAAAGGTCGTCGTAGCCCGGTCGGTATCCGAACCAGCGCCCCATTTGCATGAGCGTGTCGTACATCATGGAATTGCGCAGGAAGTAGCTGATCGTCAGGCCCTCAAGCGTGAGTCCGCGCGACAAGGCGAACCCCCCGACGGCGATGACGCTGAGTCCGGTTTTCGAGTGCCCGGCATAATCGAGAGTATCGGCCGACTTGCTGTTGATCAGCACGGTGCGCATGGAGGCCGCAGCCTCATGCAGGTGGCCCTGGATCACGGGCCAATCGAACTCGGTGCTCGCATATTCATTTTCCCACACATCAAGGAGCGCCCGTATTTCCGGGTCCATGAGAGCCTGGGCCGATGGCAGACCGGCATTGACCCGCACACTGGCCTGGATCGCGCCAAGAACGATATGCAGTTCGTTGCGGAGCTGTCGTTGCACCTCGTTCTTGATCGACGCATTCACGAGCATGGAGCAATGCGCTGCTGCGTGGCCCCTTGCGAGCCGAATGGCCTTGGCCACGACGAATGCGCGAACCGCTGTCACGAGACTTGGCGGGAGCGACCGCAACACAAGGTCCGCCTTGTGCTTTAGCGGGAGGTGGTCTTCGTTGTCGTCGATGTCCCGAATGATCTTGTCAGCATCGTCCAGAAAAACCCGAGTTGCCCCGAAATAGTTTGAGGGTGGGTCCAGGCTGACGATAAAATCCTTCGGGAAAAGGTCAGCACCTCGCATCTCGTCTGCACTTGCCGGATCAATGAATATGTTGGCGAAGGGCGTCGCCGTATATCCGACATAGCAGCTTCGATCGAACATCCTGAGCAAGTCGCGAATCTGCCCGTTGATCCGGGTAACTTCGCCCTTGCCGTGTTTCGTATTGATCGAGGCATTGTCCGCCTCGTCATCAATCAGCAGCATCGGCGCGTCAACGGTGGCGCTGCCGGTCCGTGCGCTGTGTTCCTTGAGCCATTCGAGGAGGTTCTTGAGCGTGCTGGAGTTCTTCTTGATGACGAACACAGCGGGTTGATTCAGGTTCTGAAGCGGCACCCCGACACCGGTCGCCATCACCTTGCTGAAATCGCGGACCGAGTTCGTGAAGGTGACAGGCCGTCTGCTGCTGTCGAACCGGCCAACGCCGATAACGCTATCATCACGATTGGACAGCATGCGTGCGCTATCGCGGCCAACGAAGCCCTCGTCGATCCGGGATTGCGTCTGGTTACGCAGGTTATTGTGAACGCCCGCAATAACTACAATCAGCCGATACCCTGCGTCGGCAGCCTTGCAGATAAGCCCCGTATAATTCGCCGTCTTGCCCGACTGAACGTGTCCGACCACCATGCCGCGCCTGTCCCAGGGACCTTCCTTGCGTGGGTTTTCGAGCAGCCCGAGGATGCGATTGGTCACATCGTCGAGCGTCGCGAGAACCTGGCCGGAAAAGCCCTGTTGCGTGAGGAGCTGACGATATCGCTGCCAGAAGTAAGGGTCGATATCCCCTCTGGCCTTATTTAGCCAGGGCTCATAGTCCGCGTCGGTCAGAAACGCCCCGATTGTCATCGTTACGCCGTGCCGCTCCTCGAAATCGAGCGCCAGCTTCTCGGCCTCCTCGGCCGTTACCTCGGAACACATCGGTGTAGCGCGGAGCGCGTCCATCAACTCCCGAATGCGTTCGCGAGTGGGAAGGGCCTCGCGTGCGAGCGCCGCGCTGACCATGCTTTCAAGGAACCGAAGACCTTCACTCATGCTCGCTCACATCCTCAGTGGTTTGGTCGAGAAATTGCCGGGACCGTGGCCAATTCGACCGGAACGGCTCATTTGACCGCATCATTTCCATGATTTCCGGGTTCGGAATGCCGGCCGCTGACAACTGGCGAAAAGTTGCCAATACCGCGTGTTCCAGTGCCTCTTCCGACATCACGTCGCCACCGACCTTTGCTGGATCGCCGCTGATGTCGGCGAATACGGCGTCAAGCGGGAGGGTGGCACCAGCCATCTCGATCACCCGAACGAACTTCCGTGCCAGATCATCGGTAAGCAGGCCCATGAAATCAGAAAAAACCGGGTGCTCCGGGTTGAGGCCGTAAGAAATCTGATTGTTCTCTTGTCGTCGTATCCACACAGGCAACTTGCTGTCACTGACGAGCTTTCGACCTCGTGAGGTGTAAACCCTTTTTGAGGTCGCACCGATAGTATCAATGATTCGTCTAAGCCGCTCCCTGACTTGATACGGCGGCTGCGCAGACGCTTTCTTTACATCGATTTTCCAGTCAGCATCCAATCCGTTTGGAATATCAATCCTGACGCGCGAAAGTTTCGTCAACTCGGTTTGTCGCGCGAGACCAAACCATGTGCCGGAGATAATCAAACGCTTCGCGCGATAGACATAGAAGCCTTGGTTCTTCACATATCCCGCGCGGCCGGCATGTCGCTCCCATTCAGCGGCGGTCAGGCTGCTATGGTGAGGGAGGGTAAAAGCCTGGAGCCAGATATCGTGATTGCCCAGTCGAATAAGCTCGGGGTCGGACGGCTCGCGGATTGTCTTGGAGTGCTTGGAGTTAAACGGATCAAAGGCCGAAAGGGGTCGGCCATTGATAGACATCTCGACCTTCTTGAGGCCCTGCTCGCCGGAGAGAAACCGGTGGAACACCAATTCAAGATGCTCGATCGCCTCATCAATTCGCCGAACGATCTGGCTGCTGGTCGCATCTCCGACTTCGCGTTCGGAAAGACGGTCCAGCTTCTCCCAAACCACAAGCGTGCCGGTTTCTGCAAGCTGATCCGCCCAAGGTGTCTGGCTCGCGTCGTCCGGGATTTGCACCAGCCAGTCGCCAGTTTCAGACACGTAGTCGAGATCCCAGAACGCAACAGCCAGCTTGCCCTTCTGACGAGAAACGACCGTCACCCGCCTGCACTGGGAAAACGACGCGGTCTTCAAGCCCAGCCCGAACCGCCCTAAATCGGTGCTATCCCTGTCGTCGAGAGGGCTGGCGCTTCCTAGGCGTAATGCATCCAGGAGCGTCGCCTCATCCATTCCTTTTCCGTCGTCGAGGATGCCGAGCCGGGGCTCGGACCCGCCCGTGTGAGCAAGAAGCCGGATTTTCCTCGCACCCGCCGTAAGGGAGTTGTCGATGACATCCGCCAGCGCCGTTTCCAGCGAATAGCCGATGTCGCGCATGCTCTCGATGAGGATGGCGGCGCGAGGGGCCGCACGAAAGGTTCTCATTATCGTCTGAAACCGTGGCGACGGGCTGCGGAACGGGACTGATAGCCTCCGTGTCTGCCAACCCATCGCGCCGATTGCTTCTTATCTTCCTGCCTTTTTGAGACACTTTCCTTCAAGCTGAGTGTTGACGCCAATGCAGAATAGAGAATCTCACCGATCTGCTTTGCAAGAAACGGCGGCACCGCGTTTCCTACCTGTGTGAACTGCTCGGTGCGATTTCCCTTGAAATAATAGTCGTCCGGGAACGTCTGGAGCCGAGCTGCCTCTCTAACTGTCAGGCTTCGGCATTGCGTCGGGTCGGGATGAATGAAATAGTGGCCATCTTTTGCGATATGACTGGTAACTGTCGTAGAAGGGCTATCGAACAACTGAACGCGGAACCTGTCAGCAAACTTTCCGGAATCCCAATTGCGGTGATCGGGGGCAAGGGAAGGCGGGTAGTCGCTCGCCTTCGGTGATCGCCCCATGATTTCCCCGTGCAATGCCGCAAAAAGGTAGCGCGAAAGGTCGGATGCCATGTGACTCCGGGTTTCATTATTGGCCAGTGAAGTAATCGTCGCGCTTGTGATCCAATTTTTCAGGTCTGCCGGACACTCTTCCCCGATACCTGCGGGCTTCAGGGCCTTGCGAGGCAGGGTTGATGCCACACCTTTCGAGTGTCTCCGACATTCCGCCAGCCGTGCTCCGAACCGCTCCGCCATAGATTCGGGCGTCCCGAACCGAGTGGCAGCAAGGGTGGTCGTGGCCCTCTCCAGAACGCCGGCCCATGCCTTCCCGCTGTCCGCTTCCCGGCTGAGACCACTGCGAAGCGGGGGCATGCCATCTAGAACATCGCGAACGCGAACGCGCTGGTTACGCCTCGGGAGAAAGAGCGATTTGCGAGCCGTCTCGCTCAGGGAGTCGTGAATGTCCCGGCGCACGCCAACGACGATCACGCGATGCCGGGCCTGCGGCAGACCGAAATCTTCGGCGCGAATGACGAAATCCGACGACGCAGGGGAAACCCCTGCCATTCGGTCTCCCTCACGCTTCGGGCCAAGCGCGACCAGCGTGTAGCTGTCCCTGCCCCCGGCGGCGCGAAGGTCGTCAAGGACGCGCTCGAAGATTCGCGATCCGTCCAGCGACGACGAAAGCATCCCCTTGACGTTCTCCATCACGAACGCTGCTGGCCGAAGCTGCTCGAGGATGCCGACATACTGCTCGTAAAGGCGATGTTTCGGATCGTCCTCGGCGATATAGCCCGCCTTGCCCTGATTGCGCGCGCGACCGACGAGCGAGTAGGCTTGGCAGGGCGGGCCACCGATCACGACGGTGTTGCCACCATGCTTAGCGCGAATGGCGGCCAGCCTGTTGCTGATGATCGCATCGGAATCCGGTGCACCGAGCGTGAGCTTCAGGGCTTCGGCTTCTGCGGCCTTCCACTGCTCGGGATATAGCTTTCCCCAATCGGGTTCTTCGGTCGCCTCGTTCAGAAATCTGATATATTGCGGCGGCAGCCCACCATCGAACTGGCGAAGGAAGGTTCGGAGAAGAAGCGTGGAATGGGCTGCTGTATCCATTTCCACAGAAAGCGCGACGCGATAGGCACGTGCGCCGTCCGGCGTCCGCACTGCGGAAAAGCCTTCCGCCAGTCCGCCCGGTCCTGCAAACAGATCAACTACCGCGAAGCCGTTACTCATCCCCCGTCTGGTCTTCTTTCACTACGCGAATCTGCGGATTCGCCCCCCGGTTTCAGGAACCTGTATCTGACAGACATAGTGGACAAGGCAACCCGCTCCCGGATGATGGCGGG
>CAXTSL010000026.1:31089-31969 GCA_964246975.1 uncultured Sphingomonadaceae bacterium | reverse complement strand
GGCGCTTTCCACCAGCGACGCCATCTCTTCCGGCGCCGCAATGCCGCAATCCACCTGACCCGCGACGACGGCCAGCATGGACGGCCCGCCGCCGTTGAAGGGAACGTGCAGCAATCGGATACCGGCGGCGCGCTCCCACATCAGGAAGGCCGAGTGCACCAGGGAGCCGACGCCGGCTGAGGCATGGCTGACCGCTTCGGGCCGGCTGCGGGCCGCGACCATGAGCGCATCAAGGTCGGCGAATTTGCCGCCGCGACCGCGCACGACCAGAAACTGGCCGTGGCGAGTGAGGCGGATCACCGCACGGAAGGCGGTCCTGGGGTCGTAAGGCAGGTCCCGATGCGCCGGCAGCGAGGTGCTTTCCGAACCGCCGGCCAGCAACAGCGTGTGGCCGTCCGGCGGCAGGCGCGCCACCTGCTCTGCGGCCAGGGCGCCGCCGGCGCCTGGGCGGTTCAGCACCACCAGCGGCACCGGGTAGAGCGGGGTCGCGGCCTCGGCGATGGTGCGGGCGATGATGTCGCTACCGCCCCCCGGCGCAAACCCGGCGATGAGCTGAATGGAACGCGTAGGCGCCCATCCCGGCTGCGCGAGGGCGGGCGCGGCCAGCAGCGCGGGAATGGCGCGGCGCGTGATCATGGAGGTCTCCCTGCGTTTGGTCGCAGGGTCGCTTAAACGGGCACGCCGATCAACCGTGGCGTCCGCGCGCCGGATGGCCGCGCCGGTGATGTCTCGGGGCCTAACCGGCGAGCATGGTCTTCAGCAATTCGTTTACCGCGGCCGGGTTTCCCTTGCCGGCCATGGCCTTCATCGTCTGGCCGACGAAGAAGCCGAACAGCTTCTCCTTGCCGCTGCGGTATTCCGCAAGTTTGTCGGCATTGGC